>NZ_MLYQ01000176.1:0-436 GCF_001866725.1 Bacillus sp. MUM 13 | reverse complement strand
TCATAGTACCAATGGTATCTAGGAACCATTGGGAAGGACTGAATCAATTTAGGAGAATCAGCACTTGGCGTACGTGTTGCTTGTTGAAGCAGAAACATGATCCTTCCTAATGGAGGAAGTGGTGAATCCACGGGGGACATTAGAAGGGCTGAAAGCAACTCCACACAAGAAGAATGACTGATTCACGTAGGAGCTTGATATCTATGTTGGAACGAATCTTATCATATCAAAACGTTACGAGCGCTCTCGTAAGAGTGGAACGAAATAAAGGTAGCCATGGTGTAGATGGGATGAGCGTACAAAACCTACGACATCATCTCATGGAACACTGGAGTACTTTAAGAACGGAACTGATAAATGGTACCTACTTTCCCCAACCTGTACGTCGAGTCGAAATCCCGAAACCGAACGGCGGTGTAAGGAAGTTAGGAATCCC
>NZ_MLYQ01000175.1:0-459 GCF_001866725.1 Bacillus sp. MUM 13 | reverse complement strand
GAGTACCGAATAAGTACATCGGCTTTCCTGCTCCAAAGGACTGAAGCAGATATCCTCCAAGCAGCGGCCCTAAAACATTGCCGAGCCCATTGAAACCCATTGCCCCAAAGTAGGTTCCTTTTAAAGATGGATCGGCAATTTCATCAATAAAAATATCAGTCATGCTAAACATGAGAACTTCACCGACTGTAAAAAGAAGAATAAGGACGATCAGGGATGCAATGTTATGTGCAAATCCAAACCCAATCAGTGATACGCAAATGACAAAATTCCCTGTCATGATGGACACCAGAGGTGATAATTTCTTTCCAAGCTGTACCAGCGGATATTGGATCAGAACGACCGCTACAGCATTCAAGGAGAGAAGATAAGAAAATACCGCCACACCATTTTCAAATGAAGACTCTGAAAAATACTGAGGAAGTGTCGAATTGAACTGGGAAAAACCTATGATGGAAA
>NZ_MLYQ01000174.1:0-916 GCF_001866725.1 Bacillus sp. MUM 13 | reverse complement strand
GAAAAACCTATGATGGAAAGAATCATGGCTAGAAGTGTCAATGTGAAAATTTTGTCTTTCCTGACTAATGATAACGCTTCGTTTAATGCAACACGGTTCTCTGAAGTCCTCCTTTTTGGGACATAATGCTTTAAAGAAATGGCCAGAGAAATTCCATATACAATATATATACCTGACGCTGCAAAGAAGGTTGCCGTAGAGTGTGATGATCCAAGCTTCAATCCAAGAATAGGGCCAAAGGTCACCCCCACGTTAATCGCTGTATATCTTAAATTGAATATCATCAGCCTGTTTTTCGTTTCAGTAATATCAGACAGCAAAGCCCGTGAAGATGGTTCAAACAGCGATTTGCATAAACCATTCAATGAATTCATGATAAAAAAAGCAATAACACTATGTGCAGCCCCGAACCCAGCGAATACTGCTGCCCACAAAAAGACAGATATAAGAAGGATATTCCGCCTCCCGAATCTGTCAGATAAATATCCTCCAATGAAGCTTGAAAATACGCCCGCCAAGGCACTTACTGCCACAATCGCACCTGCCTCAGCCGGTGAAGCATGCAGGGTTTTGGTCAAATATATCGCTAAAAATGGCATGCTCATGGATATAGCCATCCTGCCAAACATTGTTCCAATAATAATATTCCAGCCAATCGGGCCAACCTCTCGAAATATTCTGCTCATATAATCCCCATTTCCTATGTATATCCTGTCTTTCTCCGCCCTATTTCTTCCTCCTGATGAATGTAAGCCGTTAAAATATTGACTATTTTCTGATTTTATTGTTTATTTCTCTTCCCGTCAATCATGCTCATAAAAATTATTGAATTTTTTCAGGCTATTTTCCTTATTTTGCTGCTAGAGACAAAGTGGTTAATTTCCGTTCCATAATGATGCTATGGAACAAAGGGTTG
>NZ_MLYQ01000173.1:0-1861 GCF_001866725.1 Bacillus sp. MUM 13 | reverse complement strand
ATGGCTAAAATGGAATATAAAGTTTTTTAAAATAATGATTAAAATGAAAAAAGACAGCTATTTGGCAATAGGACAATAGCTATCATATAAATTTTAGTTGAAAAGATGATTATACGTCAAGTAGTATAATTTGAAAATAACGTTTAAAATCAATAGTAAAATATACCTAATCTTGATAATAGCTGGTATTTCACGTTTATACAAAATAAATTTTCTTTATGCTTCTTCATTCTTTTTCAAAGCTTTTTTTGCCAATACAGATATTTGGTCAGAAGCAAGCGACACTGAAAGCTCTTTTGTGCCGATGATTTCTCCATCTGCCTGAATCAGCGAATCCTGAGCGGAGCGGATAGTCATCGTTTCCCCAATAAATGATTCCACGTTTTTCAGCTTCAAATGGCCGCCCCAAAAAACGGTTATAAAAATAAAAAGCAGCTTTATATGGGATAGATCATGAACAGCAAGAATGTTAAGCTGCCTGTCATAGGGTGAGGCATGAGGCGAAATCTTAATCCCTCCGCCAAAGTATGGCTGATTGGCTGCCACTACAAACCACACTTTTCTGAAGGAATGATGTTTTCCATCTATAATTACTTCCATATCCGCTCTTTTATATGTAAATAACTTTTTTATAAATGTGATAAGATAAATTAATTTTCCGGCTTTCAGAGCATTGAACCTCTTCTTCCAGAGAGAATGCTCGGCTTCATAAGTGATTTCAGCATCAAACCCAATACCAATGCTATTGACAAAAAAACCATGCTTGCTGCCAGTTTCAAATACTCCTGCATCTATTCTGCAGGAAGGAAGCTCTGCACTCTCCAAAAGAAGCTTCATTACTGCTTTTGCACTTGCTGTTCGCTGTATCCCTCTGGAAAAGTCATTCCCTGATCCTGCAGGCACACAGCCAACCCTTGCATGATCAAGGCCTGCTGCTGCATGGATAACTTCATGCAGAGTCCCGTCTCCCCCTACTGCAATTACCCATGTCTTTTCTTTGTTTTCCATCCATATCTTACGGGCAAGCTCAAGTGCATGGCCTTTTCTTTCCGTAAAGTAATAATGATAAGGAACTCCTTTTGCCTGCAGGATGCCCTCAACTTCCTCCCACACCTTCTTGCTTCCCTTATTCCGGGCCTCCGGGTTAATAATAAAGAAAACCGGCTTTAATAGATCTGTCCTAAGCTTAAGAGGTTGATTCATCATGTCCGGTCTCCGGCGGTTCCTGATTCCATTCTTGTCTTCTGCTGGAGGTTGTCTGGCAGTATTCAAGCAGGGCCTGCGCCGCCTTCAGCTGCTGATGCTTTAATGGTGTCTGCGAGCTTCTCATACGCTTGAACCAATCTGGAAAGTGCCGTTTATCCAGCAGCTGTACATCAAAGGGAGACAGAGGATAATCAATGTACCCATTTCTTGAAAGAATAGCTTTTTTAACAGGAAGAGTAACCTCATAAAGTGATAGTATCCCAGAAACAATCTGTTCCATCCGCTTTATAGAAAGCATGGGATTCAGCACCTTTTTATCAGGATGAATATGATGCCTTTTCATCCAGAAGCGTTCATTGGACCCTTCAAAAGCGGCATCCTCTTCACCCTCAAGGAAAGAGAGGCACCAAACTTCAGTAGGGGTAATCAAAATGCATTCAGCTTCTACTGGCGCATTTTTCAATAGAAAGATAGGCTTATATAAAACAAGGCATGTATCCGGAAAACGCTGCAGAAAAAAACGAAGCTTTTCATCAAGGATAAAACCTTGGTTGATGAAAGACTTTTCATAAAGAGTAGAACTCCCCCACTTCATCTGAAAACTGAGAAGCTGATTGAGAAATGTCTGCTTAAGCTCATCGAGGCTTTCTGGCCG
>NZ_MLYQ01000172.1:0-299 GCF_001866725.1 Bacillus sp. MUM 13 | reverse complement strand
GAGGACGAGGTTTCAAACGGACTGAAAAAGTCAAAGGAAATCGTAACGGCCCAGCAGGACGATTTGAAGAAGATTTTTCAGACAATAGATGATATTCTATCTTTACAGGTATTTTCAAAAGAAACCTTTGAAGATGAAATTGATAAAGCGGATAAAAAAAGAGACAACACCATTAAAGCGGTCAACAAGTTCGATGCCAGCCTGCTGACTGAATATGCGGTTTCCGAGCAGCAGGAAAACTACTTGATTACACTTCTGGGCACCATCATGAACTCAAGCAGTCAAGGCGGCAAGATCTC
>NZ_MLYQ01000171.1:0-1120 GCF_001866725.1 Bacillus sp. MUM 13 | reverse complement strand
CCGTCTTCAAATAAAACATATCCTTCAGTGAAATGATAGTGGCCGCCTTCCTCTGATTGTATAGGAGGGGACGTAATATCAAGGCACTGGTGAACATGTCCGTCACTCATTGAAGTATAATCCACCGAACCGTGATTATGGTGTGGAACAAAACCTGATACAAAGTCATCTTTACTAATATTTTTCATGGGAAAATGCCTCTCTTTCAATCGGTTTTATAAAATATATGAATGTTTGCCTGATTTATCCCCTTTTGATTGGCGGTGAAATCCCGCCGCTGTTTAGAAGAATTGATGCGGCAAACTTTAACGGCTATTTGCCTTGACATGGAAAGCGTTTCACAATTTATAATCATGGAAATTCCCGGCTGGCGTTAGCTTGTCATTTTAAGTGCGTGACAGCCGGGTTTTTATCCCCGCTTTTCCTGATCTCCTCTTTTTTTAAAAACTTTAAGTTAAAATTCCCATCTCTTTCGCTATTGCTGGCTTTCTTTGATAAAATCAGGGTAAAGACTATTGTTCCTGTATGAACGGGCAGCAGAATCAGGTACTGCCTGTATACATGATTTGACCAAACGGATGAGATCAGCTCTGAAGCGTATATTTGCGAAGATATAGAGCACATGTTATAAATAATGAAAAATGCATAAAAAACGCCTTTTTTGATAGAAGTGCGTATAACTGGAAATGGAGAAGATCATGTCATTACAATCCAAGTATTTAGCAGGAATTTCGCTTGCAGTAATGGGTGCGGGCTTTATTGCGACAATCCCCGCAGAAGGCTCGCTGATCGGGCGAATTGCCCAAAGCGGTTTTGAAGCCGGCCTCGTAGGGGGACTTGCCGACTGGTTTGCAGTAACAGCTTTATTCAGGAGGCCATTTGGACTGCCAATCCCTCATACAGCATTACTGCCAAAAAACAGAAAAACAATTATCAGTAAGCTGATCAGCCTGATTGAAAATGATTGGCTTACAAAGGAAAGCATCATTAATAAGCTTTCAGGCATCAGCTTAACTGTAAAAGCAATCGGCCTTACAGAAAAGCAGCTTTATACAAGCGCAGTGAAAAAGGCTCTTCAGTCATTCCTGATAATGGCGGTTAAAAAAATACGCCCAGAGAA
>NZ_MLYQ01000170.1:0-3849 GCF_001866725.1 Bacillus sp. MUM 13 | reverse complement strand
AAGGTGCGAGACTCCTGCGGGATTAGCGGGAAGGTGAGACCCCGCAGGCGCAGCAGATGAGGCTCACCGCCCGCCCCGCGGAAAGCGAGCATCCTGCAGTGGAAATCAGCCGGCCAATATTAAAAAGGCTATCCCTTAATGACGAAAAGGGGGAAATTAAATGATATTGGAAGCTGTTATGCTACAAGTTAAGGAAGGTATGGAAGCAGAATATGAAGAAGTATTTCGTGAGGCATCAGAAATTATTTCTTCAATGAAAGGGTATATATCTCACGAATTACAGCGTTGTATGGAAATTGAGGGAAAATATTTACTACTGGTGCAGTGGGAAACATTAGAAGACCACACAATTGGATTTAGACAATCCAACGAGTATCAAGAATGGAAAAAGAAATTACATAATTTTTATGACCCATTTCCAATAGTTGAACATTTTGAGAAAGTTAAACTTTAATAGTTGTTCTTGAACTAACGGGTACGTAGTTGAAGAAGATGCCTACAAGAAGAACTCATAAATGGGTTCTTTTCTTTTGATGAAGTATCAACATTAACGTTCGTTTAACAGAGCCTTTCCATAAAAAAAGGAACCACAGAGGGTTCTTTTTTTTGAATCTATTAAATGCGCTTAGCGCCAAGAAATTTTGGTTTCCAGTATGAATTGCTAGTATATGTGATTGACACACCGTGAGAAGTTGCTGCATGAATCATTTTTCCGCTTCCCATGTAGATAGATACATGAGTAGGATTAGATGCTTTATTTGGTGCGAAAAACATTAAATCTCCAGGTGCCAGCGAGCTGACTTTCTTGCCTGTTCTATACATTTGAGAAGCTGTTCTTGGAAGTGTTTTACCTGCTTTGCTATATGAATATTTTACAAGGCCTGAACAATCAAATCCGCTCGGAGTTGTTCCGCCCCATACATATTTTGTCCCTAAATTGCTTTCAGCTACCGAAATAGCTTTTGAATTATAGTAAGCGGCCTCACCCATTGCCGGTGCAACAGAACTAAAAATGACGGCCAAAGACAAAGCTGCAATGATTTTCTTCAACATAGTTGTATACCCCCTGGTGTGATTAGCTAAACATATCATACTTGGATAGCATAACAATGGCATCACAGGAATATTACAATTACGTTACAAATAATAGGAACATCCTCCATTTAGTAGAATCGCAGTGCAATAACTGGTATAAAACCATTTTTTAAATATATATCCTTGAAATTCAATTAAAAAATATGCCCTGCTATTCAAACAGGGCATACTTTCTATCTTTTATATTTTTCTATCCCAGTGGCGATGCTGGGCGATTCCTTCAATAAATTGTTTGTTTAATCCAGCCAGATCTTCTGCATTCCGTGAAGCAATTACCCCGGGAACAGACAGGGGCTCTTTACTTTCAGGAGAAACTATCTCTATACCGGCAAATGCCAGCAAGTCCGTTCCTTCATTTGCTGCTCCAACCGTTTTGTAATGGCTGTAAGCATCCTTAAGAAAAGCGGCTGCCTCCTTGACCGTTTTTAACCGTTCTGCGCTTTCCTGCCCCCCCGCAGCATACACGGCATCGAATAATACAGAATCGCTCGTCAGGAATGTCTGATTCACTTCAAGCTCCTGTCCATCCGAACTCTTGATCATGCCCAGATTCTCACTGATCACCACTGCTGTTACTCCTGCCTTTTTCAATGAATCCTTCAAACTCTTTATCTCCTCATAATTAAACCCGTCAGCAGCCAGTATGGCCGCTTTTCTTGTGGCAGGAGATTTAACAGTATGAAGCTGGCTGAGCGCAGGAGATGATTCGCTTACAGATGACGCCTTGCTGTTTGCCGGTACCTTTGCTCCAATGCCCTTTGCGATCTGCTCAGCAAGGTAATCATCCACATTGCTGAACATGTCCACTACCTGCTGCTGCACATCCTTGCTTTTAACTTTGCCTAGTTCAAAGCGGAAGGCTTTAATGATATGTTTTTTCTCTATATCTGTCATGCTGTTCCAGAAAAGCTTGGCCTGTGAATAGTGGTCGTTGAAGCTTTCACTTCGCTGACGCACTTTCCTGCCCTCTACTTTTTCCTGATAATGCTCATATCCGCCTTCTTCTTTTGTTGATGTCTCAGGATAATTGCCTTGAAGCGAATTGTTTCGATAGGCCACCGGTCCCTTATTAATCGTCATTCTATGGTAACCATCATACTGGTTGTTATGGAATGGGCATACAGGGCGATTAATCGGGATTTCATGAAAATTCGGGCCCCCTAACCGGAGCAGCTGTGTGTCTGTGTAAGAAAAAAGGCGTCCCTGCAGTAACGGGTCATTTGTGAAGTCTATCCCTGGTACCACATTTCCCGGATGGAAGGCAGCCTGCTCTGTTTCAGCAAACACATTATGAACATTATTATTTAATGTCATTTTCCCGATTATTTTAACGGGTACAATTTCTTCCGGCCAAAGCTTGGTGGGGTCAAGGACATCAAAGTCAAATTTAAATTCATCTTCCTCATCGATCATTTGAACGCCAAACTCAAACTCAGGGAAGTTCCCGCTGTCTATGGCTTCCCAAAGATCTCGGCGGTGGAAATCGGGATCATTCCCGGCAATCTTCTGCGCTTCCTCCCATACAAGAGAATGTACGCCAAGCAAAGGCTTCCAGTGGAATTTCACAAAACGCGCCTTGCCTTCTTCATTTACAAAGCGGTATGTGTGAACGCCAAAGCCTTCCATCATCCGGTAGCTTCTGGGAATTGCACGGTCTGACATCGCCCACATCACCATATGGGCCGATTCTCTATTGTTGGCGACAAAATCCCAAAATGTATCATGAGCTGTCGAAGCCTGAGGCATCTCATTATGAGGTTCGGGCTTAAAGGAATGGACAAGATCCGGAAATTTGATGGCATCCTGGATAAAGAAAACAGGCATATTGTTTCCGACAAGGTCATAGTTTCCTTCTTCCGTGTAAAACTTTGTCGCAAATCCCCGCACATCACGGACTGTATCTCCTGAACCGCGTGATCCCGCAACAGTTGAAAACCTTAAGAATACCGGAGTTTTCACAGCAGGATCTGACAGGAATTTAGCTTTTGTATATTCAGCCATGGACTCATAAACTTCAAAATACCCATGTACACCGTAACCCCGGGCATGGACAATGCGCTCCGGAATGCGTTCATGGTCAAAGTGGGTCATCTTTTCCCTGAAATGGAAGTCTTCCATTAAAGTCGGCCCGCGAACTCCGGCTTTCAAAGAGTGCTCATCCTCACTTATTCTTAAACCCTGATTAGTTGTAAGCTTTTTTCCGTCATTATCAGAACGGTATGGTTCCAGCTGTTCATTTTTACTGTTTTCATTCACTGTTCTTTCAAGCTTATCTTCATTTTTCACTCTTAGTGTCCTCCTTGGGATATTCGTGAATGCTTACAAAACATTATCTACATCAGAGATTTCTTATCCGCCCTGATGATTCAAACTAATCGGACTTTTCCAGACAGATAAATTCTGCTTGCTCTCTTAGATAGAACTCAGTCCTTAAAGAGAATGTTACTGCCCGTAAAAAACGCGATATATCTTTACGCTGATATGTACTGCATATTGCTCAAAATAGTGCCTGCTAGGTAAAAGACAGAACTACTAAACACTTACCCTTGATTGTGGAATATAAACTTTCCGGTGAATGCAGAAATCCTGGCATAGCTATTAAAACTTTTTTAAAATCAATGATTTTCCTTGGATAAAGGCTCTTTTCTTAAGTATTATTGTTTTTTAATATGTTCTGTGAAATGATCACGCAGTTAAACCAGGTTTATTGGAGCGTAAGGTGCGAGACTCCTGCGGGATTAGCGGGAAGGTGAG
>NZ_MLYQ01000017.1:0-61045 GCF_001866725.1 Bacillus sp. MUM 13 | reverse complement strand
AGGAGCATTCCTGTTAGAAGGATTTTCGGGGACTTGAACAAAAAAGAGCCCTCTTGGTATGATACGGGGTGTCAAAACGTGCACCGAATTGACCCCTAACTTAGATAACCAAGGAGGACTCCAACATGGATTTTAAACAAAATCACAAAATAAATCAAGTCACCGAAAATACACTCGTAATCGGAATCGATATTGCAAAGCGAAAACACTTCGCCTGCTTTGTTGATGACCGTGGGCGTGTGCTCCAAAAATCTTTTTCGGTATTACAGTCCAGCCATGGTTTTGATCGTTTTTACGAGCATATTTTGGCTGCCATGAAGGAATACAAAAAGACGGAGGTCATTGTCGGGATTGAACCTACAGGCCATTACTGGCTTAATCTAGCCTATTTCCTTGAGGAACGAGGTATTCCCCTTGTGATGACCAATCCGATGCACGTTAAGCGGTCAAAAGAATTGGATGACAACTTGCCAACCAAACATGATCGTAAAGATGCATTAGTTATCGCTCGCCTGATTAAAGATGGACGCTTTAGTTATCCTCGTATCCTAAAGGACGTGGAGGCTGAACTCCGAGTCGGGTCAACGTTCCGAAGTAAGTTGACAGAGGGACTGGGAGCTATCAAAAACATGATCATTCGCTGGCTGGACCGCTATTTCCCTGAATTCACCCAAGTCTTTTCATCGTTTGGGAAGATGGCAATGGCTGTCCTGGAGTGTACACCATTTCCGGATGACCTTCACCAGAAACAACCGGATGAAGTTTTAGCACAATACCGGCAAGTGGAGGGCATTAAATCTCCCCAATGGCCGAAAGCAGTTCGACTCATTGAAGTAGCTTCTAACTCCATCGGAGTAACGGAGGGACGGGAGATGGCCCGTATAGAAATCGCCACGCTCGTTCGTCGTTATCACCAGTTGGAGCAGGAGATTGAAAGTATTACGCAGCACCTGGTTGAACTTATCAAAACATCCGTAGAATACCAATGGCTCTCAACGGTTCCTGGACTTGGAGATACCACGATTGTCGATTTACTAGCTGAAATCGGAAGCTTTTCTCACTATGAAAATCCACGCCAACTAATCAAACTCGCGGGATTGACATTACGGGAAAGTTCCTCCGGCCAGCACAAAGGGCAAAAGCGAATTTCCAAAAGGGGCAGAAGAAAGCTTCGTGCCCTCCTATTCCGAGTGATGATGCCGATGATTCGCCATAATGAAGCTTTTAAAAGGCTCCATGATTACTACACAAACCGTAAGAATAATCCGTTACGCAAGAAGCAATCAATCGTGGTACTATGCGGAAAACTCTTAAAAGTTCTCCATGGAATCAGCACGAAGCACAAAGCGTTTGACGCAAAGCGAATGATGAGGGATATTCCTAGTCTCGCAGAGGCTATGTAAAGTCTTGCATCCCTTTAAAGACCTAGACAACAGGATGACACGGAGAAGCTGGCACTATTTTTTCCATTCGACCTCGAGTCCCTAAAGGAGCTTCGCTAGCCTCTGCCTTATGACTAGACCGAACGAAGGAATGTAGGCACTTTGATGCCCAGAGACATGGGAGGGTACGTCATCATAAGTTACGCAGAGATCCATTGTGCACCGTATATTGAACGCTCACCACTTTACCATAATTACCCAGTGGTGACCGCGTAGCGTACCCACCAATTGTAAGAGAATCACATATTTATCAATTTAAGTTAGTTTGTGTGTCGAAAAAAATTTTTTGACACCCCAACAACGGGTCAAACCGTTGATAAATCAACATTTATAGAGGGAGGATGAACAAGCATGTGGAAATCACACATAGGCTTTCTCCGTGGAATTGGGCTGATTGAGGGCGTTTCATATTTAGTTCTGCTTTTTATCGCCATGCCGTTAAAATATTTTGCGCATGTTCCTATCTTTGTGAGGATTTTTGGAATGGCCCACGGTGTGTTGTTTGTGCTATTTGTCCTTGCCCTTATTGGGGTTTGGAGCAAGCACCGATGGTCACTGATTCGAGTGTTAGGCGCATTTACCGCTTCATTGCTGCCTTTCGGTACCTTTCTCTTGAATGGGCGCCTGCCAAAAGATTGAGTAAATACAGCTTATCAAAAAGAAGTGGGCATAAGCTCACTTTTTTACTTTTCAGCGGGGAATACAGTAAAATGAGAAAAAAGGGAGGAAGACAATGGGACACGCACAAATTATCGAAAGCAGATTAGAAAAGGAGCAAAACCGCTATATTTTTCTCGGTTTATACACAGCGGATGATTATACCAGCTCTGTGACTGGGGATTTCGTCTTTATCCATTGGCTCGATAATGAAGGAGTGAATGGGGTAATAAAAGGCACTGCACACTTTGAGGAATATTGGATGAATGAAATGGATCCGAGCAGGCAGCAAGAAGTGAAGCAGCAAATAAATGCCTCCGTCAAGGACTACCTCAGAGAAAATAGATTGAAGTTTATGCTGGAAGGATATAACGTCGGCTTAAGATTAGGGGAGAATTAAATTCTCCTCTTTTTTTAGGCTGTTTTCGTAAGCTTTGCCGCTATGGGACAAGGGGATCATTTCCGATTCAGGATACTCGCTTTCCGCGGGGCGGGCGGTGAGCCATTGCTGCATTCCTTTTCCTAATATCGGAGGTTAGGCATGATAATGTGCGGATTACATTCTGGTGTCAGAACAAGAAGGAATTAAGAAACCTCAAGCAGAAATCTTTAATGGGTGTTAGGTATTCTGGTATATGAAAGGGGATGAAGGAATGAAGTTTTATATTGGTTCAAGTTTTCAAAATATAAAACAAGTTAGACATGTTGCAAAAGTACTAACACTTAATGGATTTATCCACACCTATGATTGGACTGGAAATGAAAGAGCAAATACTCTTGATAAGCTGCAAAGTATAGGAGAAGAAGAAAAGCAGGCAGTTACGGAATCTGATTTTGTAATTATTCTTCTGCCAGGAGGGAAAGGAAGTCATATTGAGTTAGGCATGGCGCTGGGCTTAGGCAAACCCTTATATTTGTATTCTCCTTCAGATGAGATTAATGATCCCGCTGGGTCAAGCACGTTTTACCATATTTCAGGTGTAAATAAATTTACAGGCAGCATAGATGACTTTCTGCTTCACTTGTTAAAACATGAATTAGTACCGGACTAAAAGTAATGCATTAAACCGCTAAGAACATTCTTTTTCTTGCCTCAAAGGCAGAAGTACTACTCGTGGTACAGTTTATACAGCTTTTTATATGTCACAGTGATTTCTTCAAGGAAAGCCTGAAGCTGCCTATATTTCTGCAGGGGGACTTTTGCGCCGAATTTTTCATCGAGTTCTATAAGTTCAAGCTGGTGCCAATTGCTGAGGTCATCTTTCTCCAGCAAATGAAGGTTTTTATGGACGATTGCCCGGATCTTGTTAATAAGCTCATTCCATTTTTCCGCATCCTGAATGACAGGGATATCATTTTCAGGGATGATTGCCCCGTCAAAGGTTCCTTTTGAAGCGGTATAAAAGCTGTTCTTGAGCTTCTCCATATGAGTCAAACTGATGCTGAAGAGCTCGTTATATACCTCTTTTAGCTTTTGTTCATTGATTACTTGTTTTTTTAATTTTTTTCCTTGTGAGTTCTCTTTTATATAAAGTAAAAGTGTAGTGAATACCGTAGTTATCAATGGAATAAGCAGGATGTTTATCATGATTGTGCCGCCTTCCTACATTGATGATTCCCTCAAATGGCAGGTTGTAAAGAGTATATGCCCCGGGCTCCGATAGATGATTGATGGAAGAATGAACAGATAAAAAAAACCCTGCAGCAAAAATGCAGGGGGGAGACTTACCAAAATTTAAGCAAGACCTGCTTACTTTACAATGATAACCGGACACTCCGCACTTTGGGCAACACGGTGGCTTATGCTTCCAAGCAGGGCTTCCTTAATGATGCTTTTTCCGGTGGTGCCCATCACAATGGCATCATAATGGTGCTCTGCAGCAAAATCTCTGATAATCTGTGAGGGATCTCCTTCAAAGTTATGTGTTTCATACGAAATGCCTGATTCAGACAAAAATTGTATAGCAGGTTTTAGAATATCCTGATTTTCTTCATCCATTAATTGATCAAGATCCATGTACGCTGGTTCCTGCAGCGGAAGGTTTCTTGTCACATGAAGAATGGACAATTTTTCCGAGTTCAATGCTTTTGCAAGTGATGCAGCATGCATCAAAGCCCGTGATGAAGACGCAGAACCATCAAATCCTACTAAAATTTTCTTATACATATAAACTCCTCCTATCATGAATACTGATTTCCGCTCTATCGCCAGCTGGCAAAATTATCTTTGAGCTTAAACAGAGCTGTGTTAAGAAATAAACGTAAAATAAATATGTATAACACAAATGTTCCTTCAAGGAAAATATACCCTGAATTTTATACGCCTAACCGCCAGTTAGAAAATTCATGATATTAGAAACAATACTGAGGAAGGAAGAGAAGTGTTGTTGAGCAAGAAATAGACCAGTCCTCAACAATCAAAGACTGGCCTGTTTATTCCGCATATTACGGAAAGTAAGCGGTGCATAGTAGGAACCTGCTTTTGATATTCTATTTAAAAAGGATATTTTTTTGCTGCTCTTTGGACGGTTACCAACTTGGCAGCCAGATCTGATCAGCTCGTTTTTAGCGCCGCAAAAAAATATCTATTTTCAGCAGCTGGTAGCAGGAAATGAATTTATGGCCCATTTGCTGGAAAAAGGGGAAATAGATATGTGCATTTCTTCTACACCGATTGAAGGCTCAGACATTGAATGGATTCTGCTGTTAACGGAGGAGATTATTTAATGGTTCCTGGAAATCATCATTTAGCAGGAAGTGAAAGTATTGATCTTGAGGAAGTGAAAAATGAGGCATTCATCAGCTCAAATAGCGGATTGGGAGTGAGAAATATTACGGATTATTATTGCCGGGAAGCAGGCTTTGTTCCGTTAATTCCTTTTAGGAAGATGAAACGATGGTGATTGCAAGGCTGGTTCAGTAAGGGCTTGGAGTTGCCTTTGTTCCAGCCTTGATTTGGCATATAGCACCCCAAAAGTACGTATCTCTGCTGCCTATTAAAAAACCTGTTTGCGAGCGGACCATTGGTGCCGGAGGATTCAAACGAAGGCATCCTTCTATTGCTGCTGCGAACTTCTTTGAGAATGTGATTGATTATATTGCTAATATCTCTTCCAGGATTACAAGAAACCTTTAAAGAAAGCAAGAAAGAAGACATTAAGCTGTCTTCTTTCCTGTTTCTTACTATCCTTTACCACCTGTGAGCCTTTGCATTGCTTCTTAGTATAATGTTTGTCTGCGACATCGCAGTATGTCCATTTACTTGAGAGTTCGAACGCTTAGGTCTTGTCCAATTATGGTGAAACTGCTGTGAATGCGGATCTAGATGTTCTCTATAACTCATTCTAAGATCACCTCATCATTAGGATTGGATAGCAGGAAACCTTTGATATTGCATGAATATCATTTAAGAGTATGTGATAAATGCCTGAAAAAAATACATAGCTGTTCTTGTGGATTAAATCATGTTAGTGCAGTACCCTTAAGCTTCTCTTTTGATATTATGAAGATCCTTGAAGACGATGCCAGTCAAAATATATTGAAGATACATACAGTCATTTAAGTTTTTTTTGCTGATATACTGCAGGTTAACAAGCAGATCGTTAAGCTGTTCTTTGCTTAAATGTGTTAATAGCAAATTAATGGCCTTTGTTTTGCTGATCTTTATATGTTCCTTTCGATTTGCCTTAATAGCCATTTCTTTAAACGGGGAAATATAGAGGGTAAACAAATCCTTCATCTCGTTTGTTGTCAAATTGGAACCAGACCTGTCGAATGTCCTTTTCTCCATTTGCCGTCTCCTTCTTTCAGAGCATATTTTTAAAATATTTTAATTTTCTTTATATTTCCATACCCCGTATCAGCAGATTCAATCAAATTTCGCTACAGAATTATTGCGATATAAAAAAATGGTAGTAAAGACTTGCGCAGAAGGTAAGTGTAAATTTGTAAAAATACCACAAAAAGGATATTTTAACCTTCCTATTTCATGTGCCGCCAACTGCGAAAAAACCCGAACTGGAACAGATTTCCGTTTAATATTTGAAAGCTGTCTGGAGATTAAGCTGGAGATAACTGCCCGGAAAATCAGGCTGGCCAGAAAGGCGCGGGCTGATAAAAGCTGTATTTTAGATCATTAATGAAAAACAGATAATTAAATAACGCATGATTCCCCTCCTTTCTGCTGCTTGTTCTCCTTTTTGACAAATTTCAGTCCTTATCGTCGGTTTTTGTTTATATCATCTTGGCAGCTGCGGTGTTAATATTAAGAAAAATCTAAATATTATTACGGGTTACTTTTATCGAACGGAGTCCCTCCTAATAATAGAAAGGGGGATTTAATGAAAGAGCTGATAAGAGGCATGGTATTGGAGCTATCCAAAAGACCATTGTCCGGGAGCGAAGTTGTCCATACATTTAAACTTAATCAAGAAGATATTGTGTCTGTATCATATGACAATAACATTTCGATATATCATTTAAATCTTATAAAGAAGCAGCAAGTGGTCTATTGTTTCGACGAACATGAAGCGGCCGATGTGATTGTGCAGCAGCTTGCAAAATGCCATAAAAACTGACCATTCATGAGCCATCATTAATGAGCGGTTTTTTTTTGCTGTTTTTTAAGCTATGCTGCTATGTAACAATGTGTTTCTTTTCAGCGGAGCGGGCGTGGATCCCCCTCACTGCGCCATTTTAGAAATGCTGAGGAAAACGAGCGTTTTTCACCGCAAATTAATGAGTCTTCTTATAGGGAAACCTAAATCAAAAGGCAAGATAGAATCTGGGAATAATCAGTAACTGTTTTACAGGAGCATAAGAAATATTCCGCGTCATTTAAATGGGGATAAAGCCAATATTCATCATCGGTTTAGAATATGTTTCCTGTGGCTTGTATTGACAAATTGGACTTTTTTTTGGCAGTAAACCGCTCCTGATTGTCATGGCAGGCAATTAAGGTATCTACCTGGTTTGATATAAAGGTACATTGTCCGCTCTTGTTTTACAAAAACATTACCTGTTGTAGTTATTATGTTTTTATATAAATTATTCGGCATCTCAGGTGCGGCACAGGCTGGAACTGATACCGGCGGCTTTGCACAGCGTCCGACTGCAGAAATGTATGCCCGGTCACTTTAGATTAATATCCCTGTAAATGAAAAATGAGATGTTATCATTCGCTGATATAAGAGGAGCCGGCTGGGATAAGCAGCCGGCTTTTGGTTTATCAATTTTTT
This sequence comes from Bacillus sp. MUM 13, assembly GCF_001866725.1. NCBI lineage: Bacteria > Bacillati > Bacillota > Bacilli > Caryophanales > Bacillaceae > Bacillus > Bacillus sp. MUM 13. The sequence goes on along the minus strand of NZ_MLYQ01000017.1, from coordinate 53,709 downwards.
TAACAATGGGGAACGTGCATTTCACCCAAGCCTGCCTGTTTAATGAATAGGCAAACAGATTTGTACTTCTGTGCCTTTTCCGATTTCGCTTTGAAAGGTCATCTTACCTTTATGGGCCTCTATGATCCTGTAGCTGACAGTCAATCCAAGGCCAGTGCCTTTTTCTTTGGAAGAGTAAAAAGGCTCTCCTAAATGCCTGACCCTGTCTTCCTCGATGCCGCAGCCATCATCCTTAATGGTCATGATTACCCAGCCGCCTTTGGTGTTGAAGTCGATCCAGATATGCCGGGAAGAGGCTTCAATGGAATTTTTAATAATATTAATGAAAACCTGCTTCAAACCATTCGCTTCACAGGAAATGGGCGGGACGCTGTTTTTTGCATTTATTAATAGCTCAGAACTGTAGTAGGCGGCTTCCGGCTCAAGAAGGGTATTCACATCGCGAAGCAGCTGGATAAGATTGTGCTTCTTAAAATGGGATTCCTGCGGTTTGGCGAGAACAAGCAGTTCGCTGACAATCTGGTTGATTCGATCAAGCTCGCTTAACATAATTGAGTAATAGTTTTGATATTGTGTTTCGTTATCCTTCAATAGCTGAACAAAGCCTTTCAGGGAAGTTAACGGGTTCCGGACCTCATGGGCTACACTCGCAGCAAGCTCGCCGACAACCGATAGCTTTTCTGTTTTCCTTAGGATGGCTTCAGTTTCCCTTATTGCTGTGACATCCTTGGCATAGCCGATAATCCCGGCCATTTCTCCATCAATCAGGATAGGGACGAATGTGCAGGATAAAAGGAAGACCTCGTCATTTACAGAATTGAACCGGAAGTCCCCGCTTGTAATGCCGGCTTTGCTTTCTTTTACTTGATCAATTGAACGCTTCAGATTAATTCTATCTTCGGTATCTGCAATAAAATCGCTGATGCAGGCTCCGGAAAGCTGATTATGGAAAGGTCCTGTGATGTTTCTGAATTTGGGATTGACGTTGGTGATATTTCCATGCAGATCCATCATGAAAACTGGGTCAGGATTATAATCAAATAGGGATTTATACTGCTGCTGGCTGTCGGATAGTCTTTTTTCAGCCTTTACCCGCTCAGTAATATCTCTTCCAATGACCACTAGAGCCCTTCTGGAACCGTCTTCATGGAAAAGGGGAACCTTAATGGTGTCGAAGGTTTTGATCTCTCCATCAGGAAGGGGGATCTTTTCTTCGCAGCGTGTTATATGGCCCTTTTTCCAGGTTTCTTCATCAGAAACCTCGCAATATAGCAATGCTTCATTATAAAAGCTTGTATAATTGGCTAACTCAGAATCCTTTTTCCCTTTATAATCAACATGCTCCAGCTCAAATAGCCTTCTGCCAAAATCATTTGCTTCTATCCATCTGCCATTACCATCTTTGAAATTGACAAAATCGACCATTGAGTTTATTAAGGTCTGCAATCGCTGCTGGTCTTCATCAAGGCCGTCCGACTTTTTCCTGGCAGCAATAAAAAAATGCAGCATAATTCCAGAGAATACTATGAATATAACACTGAGGATAAATTGTATGATTGCTATCCCATTCAACTGTTGAACAAAGAAGAGGAGACAGAAGTCAAAGAGCAGGAAAACGGCAATACCCAATAAGATATAGATAAGCAAATTGTTATGTTTAATCATGATTGTTTCCCTCGATTTCCCAAACACTTGTACTAATAAAAATTATTTCAAATATATATTTTAACAGAAAAAAGATGGAAAAGATATACATCGGGCCAAAGGAACGCTGCTTGATCCGCGACTTTTCCTTTGAAGGTTTAGCGGAGCTTTGAAAAAGATAAATAAAAAGCGGGCAGAATAGCTCTGCCCGCTTTGATCATGAAGAAGCTTTACTGTATTGAGGAGGGGGATCTTCTGCTAAACGATTCTGCCCATTCCACGATTGAAGCCAGTTTTTCACTGCCGCTATCATGATAACCACACCCAATACGAGCATGATGATGGAAAGTACGGCATTGAGCACGCTGTAACCTGCTGCTTCTGTGTTTAAGTAAACATTTTTCACCATCCAGTAACCTGCATAGTTCACGGTTATATACAAATATGCCAGCGGAATCAGGCATGTCAGCATATATCTTCGCTTATCAGCCACTTTGAGAATAACGGTAGCCCCGATAATCAGGCCAATGGATGCCATCAGCTGATTGGAAACACCAAATAATGCCCAAACAGATCCGATATCTCCGGAAAACAACAGGTAGCCCCATAATAAGCATGCTAAGGCACTAGCGAATATGTTCCCCGGAAGCCAGTCTGTGTTTTTCATAGGTTTATAAAATGCCCCTGCAAAGTCCTGGATAATATAACGGGCAACCCTTGTACCGGAATCGATGGCAGTAAGGATGAATAGTGCTTCGAACATAATGACGAATTGAAAGAAGAAGGATGCAAGCTTTGAAAACCACGGAATATCCGTGAAAATATATGTCATTCCTACAGCAAGTGTTACAGCACCGCCTGTGCGCCCTTCGAGATTTAGGCCGATTTCTTTGCTTAACGTTCCGAGCCTGACAGTGTTCATTCCGAGTGTCTTGAAAACTTCCGGTGCAGAGTTAATGGCGAAATAGTCACCTGGATGCAGCGCTGTGGCAGCAACCAGGGCCATGATTCCGACGAGGCACTCTACGAGCATCGCTCCAAAGCCGATTGGTTTAATATCGCTCCAGCGGTCAAGCATTTTTGGTGTCGTTCCTGAACCTACAAAGGCATGAAACCCCGAGATTGCCCCGCAGGCAATGGTAATGGAGATGAAAGGCCAGACCGGACCATTCATAACTGGGCCGCCGCCTTTTATGAACTCCGTGAATGCTGGCATGTGCAGACTAGGATTTACAATAAAGACACCAGCGATAAGTGCTATAAAGACGCCAATTTTCATGAAGCTGCTTAAATAATCACGAGGTGCCAAAAGAAGCCAGACAGGAAGCGCAGCCGCAAAAAATGCATAAATTGGCAGGATGATGGATAGTGAGGTAATATCCAGCGTCAGAAAATCGCCAAGAGCAGAATGCTGTATGTATGGCCCGGAAAAAACAGCGGCCAAAATCAGGACAAAACCAACAATGGAAGCTCCTTTTAAGTTTCCTGTTTTCTTATGATAGATTCCGACTCCCATTGCGATAGGAATCGTGATACCGACGGAAAAAGTACCCCAAGGGTTATTTTCCAGTGCATGAAGTACGACCATGGAAAGCCCTGCCATCGTAATGGTTATGATGAAAAGCATGGCAAGTCCTGTACAGAAGCCGGCTACAGGTCCCAATTCTTTTTTTGCCACTTCGGCAAGTGATTGGCCATTCTGCCGCATCGATGCAAATAATACAACGGCATCGTGAACGGCACCGCCGATGACCGCGCCAATCAGCAGCCAAAGCAAGCCGGGGAGATAGCCGAATTGGGCGGCAAGGATGGGCCCGACTAGAGGGCCGGCGGCAGCTATAGCTGCAAAGTGATGTCCGAATGTTACCCAGCGATTTGTCGGTACATAATCCTTTCCGTCTTCCAAGGCGTGTGCAGGTGTCTGCTTGGAATCATCCAGTTTTAATACTTTAGCAGCCATAAATGTGCCGTATAAACGATAAGCAATCATTAATATACAAATCGAACCGATAACCATAGTAATTGCATTCATCTCTATGCCTCCCGTAACGTTGTTATACGGTAACTATACCCCATGAAATAGAGTGTGACAGCGTTTTCAAAGTGACATGCCGGAAATGAAGGCTGAAATGCAGAATGATTCTGCTGAGTTACATTTTTCTTGCACAATATCCTATCTAAAATCCAAGCAGACTTTTTAATTCCTTTACATAGGTGCGGCTCACAGGAATTCTGGATTTGTCTGACATGATGAGGTTATAGGTTGAGTTGAACCATGGCTCTATTTCTTTAATATGATTCATATTCACCAGGTAACTGCGGTGAACTCTTACAAAGTATGGCTGGCTGAGTTTTTTCTCAAGAATGATCAGCGGTTCGGACACCTTATATTCCATGTTTAGAGTCTTAATGATCGTTCCATTATCAGTCCCTACATAGATAATGGAATCGATATCTGCCATGACAATTTTTTCAGCAGTCATGATGGCAAGCTTTCCGGCCTTTTCAGCAGTTAACTTTGGCTTGTTTGTTTCGGTGTAACTGCCTATTGTCTTTATGCCCAGTATTTTATTTATCGTTTTCTTTATTCTATTTTCATCGAAAGGCTTTAACAGATAATCAGCTGCATCTAAGTCAAAAGCCTGAAGCGCATATTCATCATAAGCTGTAGCAAAAACAACAGCAGGTGCCGGATCCATCTTCTTGAGCTTTTCAGCCAGTGTGATGCCGCTTTCCCCCGAGAGCTCGATATCGATGAAAACAAGATCGGGTGTCAGTGCTTCTGCCTTTTTTAATGCTTCATCTATCGTGCCTGCCTCTCCGATTATTTCTACTTGTTCTGTCTGAAGCAGGAGGTATTTCAATTCATCTCTTGCCAGCGGTTCGTCATCCGTGATGAGGGCTTTCAGCATAACGTTCATTTCCACCTTTCTGCAAAATTTCAAGCGGTATATTAAGCGTGACCGAGGTTCCTGTTCCTTCAAGGCTTTTTATTTCAAAGCTGGCGTCATAGTTGTACATTCCTTCCAGGCGTTCCCTGATATTAACCAGTGCTGTCCCTGAACCCTGCTCGGAATGTACCTCCTTTTTTCCGAGAGCCTCAAGCTTGGCAGGGGATATTCCTTGCCCATTGTCCGTTACATCTATATACAGCCGGTTTTCCTTTGCACAGGCAGTGACCTGGACTTCACCTGGGGCATTGGAATGCAAAAAGCCATAGCGGATTGCATTTTCAACAAGAGGCTGAAGGGTGAAGGGCGGAAGCAGGCACTTTTCGAGACCGGGTTCAATGTCAAAAGCAACATGGTATTTATCCGGAAATCTGGCTTGCTCCAATGATAAATATGCCTTTACATGCTCCAGCTCCTTATCAAGCGGGATAAACATCTGTCTGGCACCCTGCAGGTTGCTTCTGAAAAACTGGCTGAGTTCCAGGAGCAGCTTTCTTGCCTTCTCCGCATCTGTCCTGCATAAAACAGAGATGGTATTAATGGCATTAAAGAGAAAATGAGGGTGTACCTGTGATTGCAAGGCCTTGATTTCTGCATTTTTCAGCAATTTGCTCTGCCGTTCTGCTTCCGCAAGCTCCAGCTGTGCAGAAAATAATTTGGCCAGTCCTTCAGCCAGCTCATGTTCGACTTTCCCTAAGGAATTCGGGTTTTTAAAATACAGCTTGAGTGTGCCTGCTGTTTTATCATGAACTTTCAAAGGAAGGACAACTGCTGCCCTCAGAGGGCAGTCATTATGGAGACAGAGAATCTCCTCCCGGCTTTTGGCCGTCAAGATGGTGCCTTGCATAAGTACTTGTTTTGTCAGTTCGGTAGAAAACCCTTTTGTGGGAACATGATGGTCTGAGCCTGCGCCGGCATGGGCAAGAACACTGCTTGAATCTGTAATTGCAATTGCATCTGCATCTGTAAGGTCCAGCATAATTTTGGCCACTTCTTTACATGAAACAGAATTGAGGCCTTGCCGGAAATATGGAAGGGTCTTGTCAGCAATATCAAAGGCTTTATTTGTCTGAAGGGCCTTTGTACGCTCTTCTTCCCGCAGGATGGATTGAATGATCAGCATGAACAGCAGAGTCCCAAAGCCATTAATGGCTACCATAGGGATTCCGATCATTTGAACAAGATCCCAGGCACGTTCAATGGGCCTGGTCACCAAAATGATAATTGCCATTTGGACAATTTCCATTAAACAGCCTGCGGCTGCCGCATACCATGGCTGTATTGAGGAATTTTCTTTATTTTTTTTTCCAAGGTATCCTGCGGCCACACCGGCTAAAATGGCTGAGACAGCACATGCTTCCGCTGTGAATCCTCCCAGCATAAGTCTGTGGATTCCTGCAATAAGGCCAATGCCAAGCCCGACAAGCGGCCCGCCAAGCAGGGAACCAATGGCAATCCCCATAATTCTCGTATTGGCAATCGCACTATCAGGCTCCAGATTATAAAGCCAATTGCCTTTGCCTACTAAACTATGATGTATTTCTATGCCTGTATAATTACTAATGACGGCAAAAGCGCCAAATACAAGAACGAGAAATCCTTTTTCCTTTAATCCTTGTTCATTGTGGATGATACGCCGGAATGGCTTGAATTGTGAAAGAAGGAATACTGCAATTAAAATAATGCCTACTCTTTCTATCATTAGCGGGAGCAAATTGATCATGGCCTGCTCCTTTCATTTCCCGAAAATTTGAGTCCTTTGGCTGATGAATATATTGAAGTGTTCATCCAGCCATCAGATAGGGAGTTTCACCTTTATTTTACAATAGTAATGAAATAGTTGTCGAATATTGAAAAAATTCTGGTGGCCATTATGTAAGGGATATTAGGGGCAGCCTTAGCGGTGGCATGCACCGTAGGGGACGGTCCAAATTGGAGGGTGAAGATTTTCGGCACTCTGCACTTTACCAGTAAGCAGGGATACGAAAATGAGAAAAGCCGGCATTGAAAGAACATAATCCGCAAATAACCGGCTGCTGTATCATTTATTCAATTTCCAGACGGAATAGTTTAGGCCAAGGGCGAAGGTAACCCAGGCCGCGTAAGGCATCATTGCAAGCCCTGCAATTTTGTCGTGCTGATAAAATTCATATACGGTCAATGTCAGAACGCTGAGAAAAAGGGCAATTTCCACAAAGGCTGTACCTCTAAGCCCCCACTTAAAGAATAAGAAAGACCATAAAAAATTAAGCCCAAGCTGTACATTATACAAGTTTTGAGCAGGCTTTCGGTCTTTTTCGGCTGTTTTATCTGCAGAAATTCTATAGTCTGCTATTCCCATGATGGTATACAAACCTGTCCACACAGCCGGAAACACCCAAGATGGAGGAGAAAAAGAGGGCTTTTTCAGATGGCGGTAAATTTCCTTGGCATTTTTTGCAGCAAGGATTCCTGCCAGTGAGCCTCCGACAACTGGAATTAAAATATGTGCTGCCAATTTCCCGGTTTTTACCCGGCCATTCACCTTGAAAATATTCATTTATATTCATCGCTCCTTTCGAAATATCTGCCTTTTGCATGAATTAATTAGAGTTTGTGCATAATCAGCGAAATTAGTGCATCAAAAAAAGAATTCAACAAGGAAGATTGAATTCTTTTTGATGATGGAGCAGTTAGTTGTTTAATAGTTCATTATCCAATTCACCAGGAGCATAATTTTGAGATTGATTGAATAAGTGTGTCAGGTATGTAGTTAATTCAAATCCCTCTGCGTTGATAAATTCAGTAAACCTCACTTCATTCTTTTCGTTCATCATGATTACCTCCTATTATTTAATGATTTATAATAAGAGTATTCCCAATCTATGAACCTTTTAAAACCTGAAAAAATTGGAAGTTTGTTCAGAGATCAAGAAGCCGATAGAGGCAGTGAAGCAGGGCGTTTTTGGGAAAAAAATGGCCGGGGGGTAATGACATTGACGATTGATAGTGTTAAATCTCATTTTAGGAAAATTGGGAGGGAAGGGGATATCCTGGAGTTTGACCAGTCTAGTGCTACAGTGGAATTGGCAGCTGCTGCTCTTGGAGTGGAACCCGCAAGAATTGCCAAAACCCTATCCTTCAGGGGTGAAGGGGAAAGGGCTCTTCTGATTGTATCTGCAGGAAATACAAAAATTGATAATAAAAAGTTTAAGAAGACGTTTGGATTTAAAGCACGGTTCCTTTCTCCTGCAGAAGTGCTGGAACAAACAGGGCATGAGGTCGGCGGTGTTTGCCCGTTTGGGCTTAAAAATGATTGTGACGTTTTCATTGATATTTCCGTTAAGGAGTTTGATACCCTGTTTCCGGCATGCGGAAGCTCTCACTCAGCCATCGAGCTCACAAAGGAAGAACTTTTTCAAATATCCGGGGCAAAAGAGTGGGTGGATGTATGTAAGCTGCAGGAGCTGAATCCTGCTAACTGATATCCCGTATTCATTCACAGCAAAAAAGGACCAGTCTGGTCCTTTCCTTTAAAAAGCATTAGCTAAAAATACTGCTGATTTTATCAACTTCCTGCGGAGTCAAGTGCACATCTAGCGTCTTAAGGTTTCTGACAACCTGCTCAGGCACTTTGGCGCCAGGTATTAAGGCGTCAATCGAATCCTGGTGAAGATACCAGGCAAGCACAACATTTGCTACTTCAGCATGCTTGGCGTCGGCGATCTTTGAGACCTCTTCGACTTTTGCCAAATTCCGTTCAAATGCTTCTCCCTGGAACATCGGGTTCTTCGCACGGCCATCGTCAAATTTGGTATCTTTTGTATATTTGCCTCCTAAAAGACCTGCAGCAAGCGGGAAATAAGGAACAAATGAAATGTTATTCTTTGAAGTGTAAGGCAGAGTATCTTTTTCTGCACCGCGTTTAAACAGATTATATTCTGATTGAAGAACATCTACATATCCATCTTTATTTGCCTGTTTTAACTGCTCTAAAGAAAAATTGGATACTCCGATTGCACGGATTTTTCCAGCATCCTTCAACTCCTTTAAAGCGCCTACTGCTTCATCCTTAGGAGTGTTTTCGTCTGGGAAATGAATATAAAATAAGTCGATGTAGTCTGTCTGAAGCCTTTTTAAACTGCTTTCGACAGAGTCCTTTAAAAATGCAGGAGAGTTATCTATGACGATCTTGCCATCTTCAAATCTATGAGCGCCTTTTGTTGCTATCACAACCTCATCACGGCTTCCTCTTTGCTTGAGAACCTCGCCGATCAGTTCCTCTGAACGTTCCGGTCCGTATATAAAGGCTGTATCCAGGAAGTTGATTCCATGGTCCAATGCATTGCGGACAACTTCTTTGCCCGTTTCTTCATTTAAATTCGGATATATATTATGTCCGCCCACTGCATTTGTTCCTAATCCAATCGGATTTACATACAAGTCTGTCTTTCCAATACGTGTTTTTTGATCAGCCATGATTTACTCCATCTCCTTTTATTAGACATATAGATATCATAACAAGTTAGGCCGTAAAACAAAAACGATCGAATTCGGAAAAATGTGTTTTTTTAGTTGGGATTTTTTTATAGCGCTTATTCTATAACAATATGATATTCCTTGAGCCAGGCATTAATTTGCAGGAGATAATCCAGAAGCCCTCTTGCCGCCGTACCGGTTATGTGTTCGTTTTTTCCTTCTGCAGCAAGCCTGACTTCTGCTCCATCAATCAATGGAAGGATTGGCGACTCTGGATCATCTAACACATGAAGCATCAGGTTTGAGATGCCATTTAAATAGGCTTGGTCCTTGGTGCTTGGATAAGCACTTTTTCTCCTGTTGCGCACATCATCCGGCAATATGCCCGCAAAGGCACGGCGGAGTATCCCTTTTTCAATGTTATCAATGCTTTTTACTTCATAAGGCACATTCCATAAATATTCGACGAGCCTGTAATCACAAAAGGGAACACGCACTTCAAATCCAGTCATCATGCTGGCCCGGTCCTTGCGGTCAAGCATAAATGGCAGGAAGCGGGTGATGAACATATAGGACATTTGACGCTGTTTTCTTTGCATGCCAGTTTCTCCTTCGAGGAATGGCACTTCATCCAGCGCTTCTTGGAAACGCCTTCTCCGGTATTCTTCCGGCTGTATTTTTTGCTTCATTTCAGGTGAAAGGATATTTGTTAAATAGCCAAGATTCAAAAGCCAAGGGAAAACATCAGCATCCAGGAATTTCTCCTGATGAAACCATGGATAACCAGAAAAAACTTCATCAGCAGACTCACCGGAAAGATCGACCGTCGCTTCTTTTTTCATCTCAGTAAATAAAAGGTAAAGGGATGTTTCGAGTTCTCCGACGCCAGGCAGGTCACGCGCACGCATGGGAACCAGCAAATTCTCTATTAATTTATCTGCGCCAAAGACAATGGAGTGATGATCGGTTCCGACATATTCAGCAACCTTTTTTACCCAAGGTTCATCCAGGTCGCGCCTCAGGAAGTCTTCTTCAAAGTCTTTATCATTATTTACGAAATCGATAGAGTAGGTATGGAGTGTTTTTCCTTCTTTTTTATATTCCGTGCCAGCAAGAGCTGTTAATCCCGATGAATCCAGTCCCCCGGATAGCATGGAAACAAGAGGGACATCTGAAACAAGCTGCTTATGAACAGTATCTTTCAGAAGGCTTCTTATTTTTTCTTCTGTTTGTTTTACATCATCATCATGAAGCTTGCTTTCAAGCTGCCAGTAGCGCTGATTTTTGGAACCGGCCGAGTTAAAAGTAATGTAGTGTCCGGCACGAACCTCTTTAATGTTTTTGAAGACCCCGTTGCCTGGGGTGCGCATCGGGCCGAGTGCGAAAATCTCTGCAAGCCCTTCAGCATTCACTTTCGCCTCTACTTGAGGATGAGAAAGAAGAACCTTTATTTCAGATCCAAAAATGATAGAGTCGCCAACTTGTGTATAAAACAGGGGTTTCACACCCAGATGATCACGTCCAAGCAGCAGCTGGTCTTTTTCTTCATCCCAAATCCCAAAGGCGAAGATTCCATTCAGGCGGTTTAGGCAGTCTTCCTGCCATTCAAGATAAGAGTGAAGCAGTACTTCTGTATCAGATGCCGTGCTGAATATATGTCCTTTCTCTTCAAGCTCTTTCCGCAGTTCCTGATAATTATAGAGTTCTCCATTATATGTCAAGGCAATTGTATAACTGTTTTTCTGATATAACATAGGCTGCCGCCCGCCATCTGGATCAATGACTATCAGCCTGCGGTGTCCCAAAGCAGCCTTATTTGACATGAAATATCCGTCTGCATCTGGACCTCTGTGAATGATTGAATCTGTCATCTTTTTAAGGATTTCTGTCTGTTCTGAGAGATCTTCCCTCCAATTAATCCATCCTGCTATTCCGCACATGCTTATTCCCTCTTTCTGTGAGTGTGATAAGTAAAATATAACATTTACGTTAACGTTACATTTTGATCGTGCAATCTTGAAGAGATTTTATCCTCACGGCATATCAGCCATTATGGAAAAACCAGATTCATGTTTTATCGTATGGGTATTATTGGGGGAATTCAACCTTTTCAGCCTTATATTCGAAAAAATCCTAAGATAGTCCCATTCGCTTAATGAGGAAAGGGACTTCACTAATCGGCAGCTTGGATTAGTTAGTATATTGATCTGAGAACTAAAAAAGAAGAGCGACCCCCTTTACTATGTTTCCGATGTATATGGAATAATAAATCATCCCGAAGAAACCCCGGGGAAAGCTGAACCTGAAAGTTTCAGGTGACGGGTGACTTATCCGCGGCCTTCAGTATTCTTCTGTTCACCAAATAGAATCAGTGCTTCTTTTGCCCGGTCTCTTAATGTGATCAGCTCTTCCTCGACTGCCAGCATGTTTTTTTTCTTTTGTTCAATCAGCTCCAGTTTTTCTTCAACGGTCTGCAGTACCATTCTCAATTTTTCTGTTTGTTCAGCAGTGCCCTTCACTTGCCGGTAATTTAATTTTTGAAGCTCAAGTGTATCGCTTAGTGAGATGAATTGCTGCAGTTCCTGCAGGGAAAAGCCCATAACTTCTTTTGCGTTCGTGATTTTTTCCAGGAAGTCAATATGATCCTGAGTATATAACCGTGTACCGCCTTCTGTTCTTGGAGGGGAGGGAAGAAGCCCTATTTGCTCGTAGTACCGGATTGTCCGCTTGGTCAGGCCGCTTCTTTTTGCCACATCGTCAATCTTCATTCCATCCATAAGTGTACGCTCCTATATATATCCTCTGTGAAGGATGTTAATTATTCATCTTTCTTTCATCATACCATAAATAGATAATCCCTTAAATGTAACGTTGACGTTAAGGTTAAAGAGGAATATAATTGGATTATTATTGGATTTTACATTTTTTGTTTGTGCACTTTTAAAAAACTGAATAAAGGAGTCAGATAAACATATGAGCAAACGGGAAGAATTACTCACTGCCCAAAATCAGCAGGTTAAACAGCCGCTTGTTGTTTGGGTGATTTTTGCAGCTACGATTATTTCCTTTATGGGACTTGGCCTGGTCGATCCTATTTTGCCGGCGATTGCTGAGAAGCTTCATGCATCACCAAGTCAGGTGTCATTATTGTTCTCCAGCTATAACTTGATTACCGGGGTAGCCATGCTGATTACCGGCGTTGTCTCAAGCAGAATCGGAATCAAATGGACCTTGCTTACAGGCATTTTGTTTACCATTTGCTTTTCTGCTTTAGCGGGGTCATCTCATGGTATTTGGCAGATTGTAGGGTTCCGTGGAGGCTGGGGCCTGGGAAATTCACTATTTATTGCTACCGCACTATCAGCGATAGTAGGTCTTGCACTGGGAGGAACCGCTAAGGCAATCATTCTGTACGAAGCTGCCATAGGCCTTGGCATATCGGTAGGACCGTTATTAGGAGGGGAACTTGGCTCCATATCATGGAGGGGTCCTTTCTATGGAGTCAGCGTTTTGATGGTGGTTGCCTTTTTGGCATTGCTGCTGAAAATGCCTCAGGTTGAGAAGCCAAAGGTTAAAAGCTCCATCCTGGATCCTATTAAAGCTTTAAAATATCCTGGACTATTAAGACTTGGTTTAACCGCTTTTCTTTATAATATCGGATTTTTCACCTTGATGGCATTCGCTCCATTTGTCATGCATTTAGATGAACATGGCTTAGGTTATGTATTCCTTGGATGGGGATTATGCCTTGCCATCACTTCTGTTTTTGCAGCACCAAAACTTCAGGCGAAATTCGGTACCATCAAGTCCATGTGTATGATGCTGATATTATTTGCGTTAACACTTTTATCTATGGGCATTTGGACGAATTCTTCATCAATCGTCATTATATGTGTTATTGTGGCAGGTCTTTTCCTGGGCACAAACAATACGCTTATCACAACAGCGGTCATGCAGGTAGCACCTGTAGAGAGAGCGACTGCATCGGCAGCATATAGCTTTGTCCGCTTCATTGGCGGAGCCATTGGTCCTTGGCTGGCAAATAAGCTTGCTGAAACCTATAACCCGCATGTTCCGTTTATAACAGGAGCAGGATTTGTCTTTCTTGCGATGATTGTAGTAGCATTGGGGCGTAAACATATCCAGCACGTGGATAAGATAAGCGGCCATTAATTTGGGCATATGCTGAACGAATGAAAAATGGCCTGCTCCCATATAGGGAGCAGGCTAATTTTTGGTTAGAGAAGTGGACGAACCGCCCGGCTTATGAGAGAGGAGTAATTTCATGTTTTCCGAGTGTTACGGCTGGTTTAGAGAAGTTCCCATTCATTGTTTTTTTTCGGGTGTCCAGTTCTGCTACAATTTCATTATATTTATTATCGGAGAGCTTATAAAAAATACCCATGACAATAAAGGTAGCCAGGGCCAGAACACCCGGATAGATAAACATCAATCCTTTAATTCCGGCAATGACGCCTGCACTTTGAACGGCATTCGGCACATAGCCGACCATTCCTAAAACCATGCCCGGGATGAACCCTGCGATGGCCTGTGACAGCTTGCGGAAGAAGGTAAAGAATGAGTATACGACACCTTCTGATCTTCTTCCGGTCCTCCATTCTCCATATTCAACAGCATCAGATACAAGAGCCCAGTTCAGGCTGTTTATAAAAGAGCTTCCAAAGAAAGCCAGGCAGGCAAATATGATAAAAAGAAGAGCATCCTTTGCCAGCATGTATGCAAGAGCATCGCCAGCCGCCCAAATGGCGGCACCAAGCATGTATGTATACTTTTTGCCGATCTTCCTGACAAGAAAAGGAACGAATGCTACACCAATGAACACGCACCCAATACTGAAAAATCCCATATATGGTACGATGGAAATTTTATTAAGGACATATTGGCAATAATAAACTTGTACTGCAAGCTTTACATTAAATGCAGAGAAGGTAAACAAATTGACCAGGCACAAAATCAAAAGCGGGGCATTTTTAAAGAGACCTTTATAGCTTTCTCTTAATGGCACTTTTGTTTCTTTTGGTTTGTGTTCTACAAATCTCTCTTTAATGTTGGCATAGCAATACATCTGCAGCAAAACACCGGCGATGGCAAAAACTGCAACTGCTATTGGGTAGCCAATAGATTCATTATGAATGCTCAGCACTAGAGGCATAAAGCCTACCGTTGAAATCAGCAGTCCCAGATTGGAGCCGGCTTGCCTAAACGAAGCCAATTCTGCGCGTTCTCCAGGATCCTTTGTCATGGCAGGAATCATAGAACCAAAAGGAATATTGGAAATACTATAAATGGTTCCAAAAGCCATATAAGATGCATATGCCCAAATGGTTTTCCCGGTTATCGTAAAATCCGGATTTATGAAGTTGACGACGGCGATCAGGGCCAGGGGAACAGCAGTATATAAGATAAATGGCCGGAACTTGCCTTTAGGTCCGATATTTCGCCGGTTATCTATCCATGTTCCTACAGTAATATCAGCTAAAGCGTCCCAAATTTTTGAAATCAGGAATACAAAGGCAGCTACAGCAGAGGGCAGTCCTAGTGTATCGGTGTAAAATTTCAGCAAATAAATCTGGCCCATATCCAGCAAAAAGTTGTTGCCGACATCTCCAATTCCATATGCAATTTTTTCTTTTAGCTTTAATTTGTGGTGATTCACCTTCAGATTGTCTTGCTCTTGGGCTGGACTTTTGCTCATCATACCTGTTCCACCTTCTTCGGAGTATTCTTATATCTTGATGCAAACGGCTTTTCGTTGGATAATGGGCAAGTTTGCATGTTAACCTCTATTTTCGGTTTTTTTACCCAGGTCTTTTATTCTATAAACAAGATAATTCTTCCTTATCCGACAAAATACCTTAAATTGTGAAATGCGACAAGCTGGAACGTACATGTGTCTGGAGTATCTGAATTAAGAAAATCAGCACAAAATAGAATGTCGGGTACGGGAAATGGGACCTAGTGAAATTTGAGGAATATTTACTATCGACAAAATTCGACAAATTTCCTATAATGGGGTAGGAAGCAATCATATTGCGGTGATTGTTTTCTTTTTATTCATTGAGATGCAGCCGGCCTCCCTTCAAAAGCCGGCTGCATTTTTTTATTTTCTCTCCATTTTCTTCCGCTGAATAGGATGCACTTCAGTTATATCAGAGGGCTGCCTCTCATAGCTATTGTGAATCACCCCTGGTATTCTCCTAATACTTCAGAACCAATAAATAGCAATTAGTAAGCAAGTTTCATGTTTGATTAGAGTGCAACGCCTATTTTGTCCCCCATGTGGAAGAAACTGAAAACAGAAAGATTGATTGTACAATTACAAAACAAATATTATGATTTGATTAAATTTTCTGATAACATTTAGTTGAGAAGTCACTAAGTTTTTATTGGAGGAGACAATGATGGAAAAAACAATGGAAAAGCGGCTTTTCCGTTCTGAAGTACCTGTGGAGCAGACCTGGAATCTTGAGGATTTATTTTCTTCCAGAGAAGACTGGAAAGCACAATTAGAGAATATTAATCAGGAAATTCCTGCGCTATGTGAATATCAGGGGCAGCTAAGTAACAGGGATAAGCTTGTGCAATGCTTGGAGCTTCGGGAGCAGCTTCATATGAAATTGACCAGGGCAGGGACATATGCATCATTGAGAAGATCGGCAGATGGAACAGACTCTGTCAATCAGGCAGATTATGCACAATTTTCTGCGCTGATGACTAAGGTGAATGCTGCCCTTTCATTTATTGATTCTGAAATTCTTGAATTGCCAGAGTCAGACTTAAGAGAATACGTAGCATCAGAACCAAACCTTAAGGTATTTGAGAAGAATTTATTAGAATTGCTGGAGACGAAAAAACATAAGCTTTCACCAGAAACAGAAAAGGCTCTTGCTGCATTAGGAGATGTGCACAGCTCACCTTATAAAGTATATGAAATGGGCAAATTGGCCGATATGCAGTTTCAGCCGATACATGATGAAGAGGGAAATGAATATCCGGTTTCTTTTTCTTTATTTGAAGACCGTTATGAATTCTCACCGGATACGGCTCTTCGCAGGAAAGCATACGGATCATTCGTGAATACATTAAAACAATATAAAAATACCTTTGCCCAAGCATATTCGGCAGAGGTTTCGAAGCAGGTCGCACTTTCACGGCTGCGCAGCTATGAATCTGTCACGGAAATGCTGCTTGAGCCCCAGCAGGTAACAGCTGGCATGTATAATAATCAGCTCGATATCATCCAGGGTGAGCTTGCTCCTCATATGCGCCGCTACGCCCAGCTGAAAAAAAAGGTGATGGGGCTTGATAAGATGCTTTTCTGTGATTTGAAAGCGCCGCTTGATCCTGAATTTAATCCAGCAACAACGTATGAAGATGCGTGCGAAGTCATTCTTGAAGCACTAAAGGTAATGGGACCCGAGTATAGTGAAATCATGAAAAAGGGGCTGACAGAAAGATGGGTTGACCGTACAGACAATGTCGGAAAAGGAACGGGGGCTTTCTGTTCAAGCCCGTATGGAGTTCATCCATATATTTTAATTACCTGGCAGGATACTATGCGCGGCGCATTTGTATTAGCACATGAGCTGGGACATGCCGGACATTTTTACCTGGCTAACAAAAATCAGCGGCTATTCAATACAAGGCCATCAACCTATTTCGTTGAAGCCCCGTCCACACTAAATGAGCTTCTTTTGGCGAAGCATCTCCTTGCTAATACGGAAGATAAGCAGATGAGGCGCTGGATCATCCTGCAGCTGCTTGGAACCTATTACCATAATTTTGTGACACATTTGCTCGAGGGGGAATATCAGCGAAGAGTATACATGCATGCTGAAAATGGCCATCCCCTAACTGCAAAAACCTTGTCTGAAATAAAAGGAAACGTTCTTGCCGGCTTTTGGGGAGATGCTGTAGAAATAGATGAAGATGCAAGCTTAACCTGGATGCGCCAGCCGCATTATTATATGGGTTTATATCCGTATACCTACTCTGCAGGATTGACCGCATCCACAGCAGCTGCCCAAATGATCCAGGAAGAGGGCCAGCCGGCTGTTGACAGGTGGCTGGAAGTCCTGCGCGCAGGCGGAACAAAAAAACCGCTGGAACTTCTGAAGCATGCTGGAGTAGATATGTCGAAGCCGGAGTGCATCAAACAGGCAGTATCCTATGTTGGCTCCCTTGTTGATGAATTAATTGCTTTATATGAATGATATATAGAAGTTTGATTTTAATTTATCGACAATAAAGATTTTTCTAAAAACTGTTGCAATAAGAATCAGATGATGGTATATTCACCACAGGAAAAAAATTGAATAATGTTTTGCTTTAAAACTCTTATCCAGAGTAGGCGGAGGGATTTGGCCCGATGATGCCCAGCAACCGACTGTAATTCCGTTGTGAGACGGGGCGCGTGATAAAATGCGCCGGTATTTATACCAGAGGGCACGGTGCTAATTCCAGCAGAAAGATTATTCTTTCTGAGAGATAAGAGGTTAGAAGATCTATTTTTGTATTCTTCAAGCCTCTTTCTTTTACAGAAAGGGGCTTTTATTTTTTTGCTTTGTTTAATCTTGCTGCCAGACTTCCGTTTTCAGGTGCGCAGTTTCCGGAAGCAGTTATGCTTTCGTCTCACAGAACTCATTAAGAAACAACAATCTAAAAAAAGAGCCTTTAAAAATGGAAAACAGGAGGGTATTCGGCTAAAAGAGAAATTCCAGGAGTCAGAAAAACTCAAATATAACGAGGGAGAGAAATCAATGAAGAAAAATATATGGAAATCATCAATGGCCTTAATTTTTATTTTAATGCTGCTGGCAGGCTGCCAGCCGCATGTAGGGAAGCAAACAGCTGCTGATTCAAAAGCAAGTGATAAAAATCCGCTTGCAAATAAGAAAGTGGCACTTATTATGCAGCAGAATCTTGGTACATTCTCTGCACAATATATCGATGGTGTGAAGGAACAGGCTGCAAAATTTGGGGGGAAGGTTACAGTATTCACCTCTGATGGAGACCTTGCAAAAATGTCCTCTAATGTTGATGCAGCGATTAATCAGGGCTTTGATGCCATTTTAATTGACCATGGCACAAAAGAAGCACTAACAGCCGGCGTGAAAAAGGCCATTGATAAAAAAATTCCCGTTATCGCATTCGATGCTGAAGTCAGTGTACCGGGTGTAACAGTTCTTGAGCAAGGGGATCAGCAGATGGCAGAGGCTACGCTTGAAAAACTGGCAAAGGATTCGGGAGGCAAAGCCAATATCGTGAAAATTTGGGTTGCGGGATTTGCACCGATGGAAAGAAGGCAAATTGCCTATAAAGACTTTTTAGCCAAAAATACAGGAATCAAAGAGGTTTCTGCTTTTGGGGCAGCTACTCAAAATACGGCTCTTGACACCCAATCGCAAATGGAAGCTATTTTAAAACAGTATCCTAAAAAAGGCCAAATCACAGCAGTATGGGCTTCTTGGGATGAATTTGCCAAAGGGGCGGTGCGGGCCATTAAACAGGCGGGCAGAACGGATATCAAAGTTTATGGAATCGACATGAGCGATGAGGATCTTCAAATGATCCAGGATAAAAACAGCCCATGGGTGGCTTCAGCTGCAGTTGATCCAAAGGATATCGGAAGAATTCAGGTTCGTTATGCTTATCAAAAACTCAGCTCCGGATCCGCGCCTGATAAAGTAAAGTTAAATCCGGTGTTCGTCACCAAGGAAGAATTGCCGGCAGAACAAATTACGACAGCAGAGCTCAATAAATATGTGAAAGGCTGGGGACACAGCGAGCAGGGATACACAGAAAAACTCAAAGACCTGGAAAATGGGAAGTAATGAATTGTAAAGCCCAGCCCCAGGCTTATGGAAGGGGGAGCATAAATTGAGTGCTAAATTGCTGGAGATGAAAAGCATTTCGAAATCATTCGGCCAAGTGAAGGCCTTGAATAAGGCAAAATTAGAGCTGAGAGCAGGAGAAGTGCATGCGCTGCTCGGAGCAAATGGTGCCGGTAAAAGCACACTGATTAAAATTCTTTCAGGGGTGTTCACTGAGGACAACGGTGAAATTGTATTGGACGGCAGAACCGTCAGCTTCCGCTCTCCTAAGGAAGCCAAAGACTGTGGAATTCATTGCGTGTACCAGGAGGTGGATACAGCCATTGTTCCGCAATTGTCAGTTGCTGAAAATATTTTGCTGGATTCATTTGCCGCGGAAAGAAAATGGTTTGTATCAAGGAAAAAGATGCTCAAACAGGCACATGACGCTTTGATTCAGCTTCATGCAGGGGGGATTTCACCTGATAAGCCGGCGTCTGCTCTCACCCTGGCAGAAAAACAAATGGTCCTGATAGCACGTGCCCTTGTCAGGGAGGCAAAAATCATTATTTTTGATGAGCCGACAGCCCCTCTTTCGCTTGAAGAAACACGGCATTTATTTGAAATTATCCAGAAGCTGAAAAAGAGGGGGGTAGCAAGCATTTTTATCTCTCACAGGCTCCCGGAGGTTTTTGAAATTTGTGACCGCATTACGGTAATGAGGGATGGAGAAGCAGTAGGAACGTTCCTTTCCCCGGAAATCACCCAGCAGCAAGTGGTAGACAAGATGCTTGGCAGCCAGCTGAGCATGGAGCTATTAAGACCCGGGAGCAAAATAGGAGATGTGCTGCTTGAGGTCAGGCATTTGGACGATGATGAGATGCTTAGAGATATTTCTTTCTCTGTTTCAAAAGGAGAAGTTGTCGGTGTAGTGGGTCTTGTCGGAGCAGGGAAGACAGAACTGGCCAAAGCTCTGTTTGGCCTGAGTCCCTGGAAGAGCGGGGAGGTCGTTGTACACGGGGAACATTTTAGATTTAAGCATCCCTCTCAGGCAATTAAGGCTGGCTTTGCCCTTGTACCGGAAGAAAGGCGGAAAGAGGGGCTGTTTATCGGGGAATCTGTCCAGGCCAATATCACTTTTCCTCATCTGAGGAGATTCTCCAGCTATTCATTTTTAAAGAAAAAGGCGGAACAAAAATATACAGAAGAAATGATTGATACACTTGGAATAAAAACGCATAGCAGCCAAACTCCCGTAATGAACTTAAGCGGCGGAAATCAGCAAAAGGTAGCTATCGGAAAGTGGATGTCCGGACAAGCAGAAATTTATCTGTTTGATGAGCCAGCCAAGGGTGTGGATATAGGAGCAAAGAAGGATATTTTTCAGCTCATACACCGCCTGGCCGGCAGCGGAAAGGGAGTTCTTTACTTTTCATGTGATATTACTGAAATTCTTGCGGTATCCGATCGGCTTCTGGTTATGTATGATGGAGCAATTGTGAAGGAACTGACAGCGGCTGAGGCGACACAGGAGGAAATCCTGCTGTATGCAAGCGGAGGAAAGGAAGATGGAAATGAACGGGAAATTCATCGGGTTTTTATTTAAATATGGAGCCATCCTTTTAATGGTGCTGATATTAATTTATTTTAGCTTGGTGAATGGCGCATTTCTTTCTTATGGAAATATATCGGACATTCTGAGGTCCATATCCATCGTTACACTGCTTGCTTTAGGAGTCACATTTACGCTGATTGTGGATGGCTTTGATTTATCTGTCGGTTCGACGATGAGCTTGTCTACAGTTTTGACATCGTCGCTCATGGTATGGTTTCAGCTTCCCCTTTGGCTCGTTATCATCCTTCCAATCATTACAGGTGTGCTCGTAGGGTTATTTAATGCCTTGCTGATAGTGAAAATCAGGATTCCGGATCTTCTTGCAACACTTGGAGTCATGTATATTGTTTCAGGCTTTCACCGGACATATACAGAGGGGTACTCTATTTATAGCCATATGGAAATGACAACAGGAGGAAAAGCCCCAGGCGAATTTTATAAAAGCTTTCTGTGGGTAGGACAGGGGGAACTGGGTGGAGTGCCTGTTCCTGTTATTATCATGCTGGTGTTTGTGGCTGCTGTGTTCATTATTCTGACCCATACCAGATGGGGCAGAATTTTGTATATGACAGGCGGAAATGCTGAAGCTGCACGCCTGTCTGGCATAAATGTCAATAAAGTGAAGCTGCTGTCTTACATTGTTTCTGGAATATTTGCTTCATTGGCAGGGATTCTTTTTGCCGCCCGTGTTGGATCAGGGCAGATCGATGCAGGTTCATCCATGCTTATGGAAGCTGTTGCAGCTGTATTCGTCGGTTTTTCCGTTCTTGGTGCAGGCAAGCCGAATGCGCTCGGCACATTTTTCGGAGCTGCTTTGATAGGTGTTTTGTTAAATGGTTTAACCATGCTGAATCTTCCTTATTACGCATTTGAAATTGTGAAAGGCACGGTTCTTGTGCTTGCCCTGGCCGTAACCTATATCCATGTAGGAAAAAGGAGCGGAAGCCTTAGGAAAAAACGGCTTCAGCAGCCAGTGAAAAAGGCGGGCTGACTATACAGACAGACCAGGATGAGGCGATGCCGCTTTCGGCATCGTCTTTTAATTTGGAGAATTTTTAGCCATGGTATTCTCTGAGTACTCCTCTCAAACCTTCACTTGCTGAGATTGGATTTTTACCTCTGATTAAAATAGGCCTTCTTATCAAGAAGCTCTCTTCATTGCTGGGCAGCGGACTTATAAGCAAGTGAAAAGGGATTAAAAAATAGCTAAAAAGTTTCCTTCAATAAAATATTGACGTAAACGTGTTAAATTATGGTATATTGAAGGATAGCAGGATTTTTTCTCAAAAGTCATTAATAAAATGAACGTTTTTATAACATATGGGTGGTGCATGCTGTGGAAACACGTACAGGCAGAAAGCAGCAAAAAAAGAAAAAGAAATCTGTTTTAAAGGGCATATTAACTTTTGTTTTCCTTATTTTTTTAGCAGCAGGAGGATATGCGGGTTTTCAATATTATGAGGGCTTAAAACAGGCCAAGCCTGCAGCTCAGCTGGAAAAACACTATGATGATTTTCAGGCTGCCGATAAAATTGAGGGTATACAAAATGTGCTTCTGCTGGGTATTGATGCCCGCAAAAAGGGTGAAGTATCACGTACGGACAGCATCATGGTCGGGCAATATGATACAGATACCGAACAGCTTAAACTTGTTTCGATTATGAGAGATAATTACGTTGACATTCCGGGGCACGGCAAGAATAAAATCAATGCAGCATTTTCATTTGGCGGACCTGAACTGCTTCGTAAAACAATTGAACAAAACTTTGGCATTGATGTAAATTATTATGCATTGGTTGATTTTAAAGGCTTTGAAAAAATTGTAGATGCACTATCACCTGAAGGCATTCAGATTGATGTGGAGAAAGCTATGTCCAAGAACATCGGTGTTAATCTGAAACAGGGAGTCCAAAAACTTCATGGGAAAGAATTGCTTGGATATGCAAGATTCCGCCACGATGCAAGAGGGGACTTTGGGCGTGTAGAACGCCAGCAGAAGGTAATTGGAGCTCTTAAGGAAAAATTTTTGAGCGTAAGCGGAGTGGTCAAGCTTCCTAAAATGGTCGGAACCATCCAGCCTTACATTGATACAAATATGAAGACTTTGACGGCAATTGGCATTGCAAAGGATATTATTATCAATAAAAGTAATATTCAAACGATGGTCATTCCGGTTAAAGATGGCTTTAAAGAAACCAGATATCCTAATGCTGGACAGGTTTTAGAGCCTGATTTAGCCAAAAATAAAGAAGCACTGCAGGAATTCCTTGTCAATGGAAATCAAGAAACGGAATACGGTCTATCCAGCCCGAAATGATCAGGACAATGAAGGAAACCGTTACTTTTAGATAGAAAGAAAAAAGCAGCCTCATCTCGATGAGCTGCTTTTTCTTATGCTGAAATTTATTTCTTCACTATGATTTTTGTTGGTTTGCTTACGTTTCCTGCTTTATCTCTTGCATAGAGGTATATGGGGCCTGTTGCTTTCTTGCTCATGTATATGGTGAATTGCCCCTTTTTCCCAGCCCTGGCTGTTCCAGAAGTTTTTCCTTTATTGACTGCTTTTACAGAAGATAAAGGTTCAGCCCTTCCGGTGATCTTATTGTCATGGAAGCTTGCCTTTGGTGCAGACGGGGCCGTTTTATCCTTTACGATGACTTTGACGGATTTACTGTTTCTTTTTGCCAGATCAGTAGTGTGTACATACAAAGCAGAGTATGCTTTTTGCCTTGCTATCTTAATCTTGTAGGACCCTTTGCTGTCGCTGACGGCCTCGCCAATAAGTCTTTTGGATGTATTGATAGCCTTGACAGCCAGTCCAGGCTGCGCTTTTCCAGTGATATAGCTGCTTTTGTCAGTGACAGATGCAACTGTTGGGACAGAGGGAGCAGCTCCTTTTTGCACGTAAACTTTAAGGGTTGTTTTCGCAGCGTGATCCTTAGAAGAGATCGTGACAGAAAGCTGCTGATTTGCTTTTTGGACTGGTATATTTACAGTGAAGCTTCCGTTAGCGGATGCCGCTGATTTTCCAAGCAATTTCATGCCATTTCTCACTTCAATCAGGGAATACTTGGCGGCCGTTCCTGTAAGATGGTTTTCATTATCTTTTATGATTTTGATTTTTGCATGCAGATCGAGATCACTGAGCGCACTGAATGCATTTAGTCTTCCGTAGCCTGAAACAACATCCCAGCCGGCTGGATTAGGCTTAGCCGGAGGTTCTTCGCCGTCTTCTGAATAATCCATCGAGTCCTGGTTATCTTTTTCAATAAATGCAACATGATCCGATGTTTCATGCAGTATTTTTTCGATTTCGCTTATTTTTAGAGACGGATTTTCCGCTAATAGCAAGCCGACAGTTGCTGTTACATGTGGAGCGGCCATAGAAGTCCCGTCCATATACGTAACATTTCCATCATGAAGCAGACTTGGTATGCCGGAGCCCGGTGCAACCAAATCCAGTCCGTCTCCGTAATTTGAATAATCCGATACAAGGTCGAGCCTATTGGTAGCACCTACCGAAATGACATATCTGGACGATGCAGGATAAGATAATTGCGGAAGCCCGTCGTTTCCGCTGGCAACGATAACGGGGACATTCTTAGAGTAGGCATATTTAAGCGCATATTCAAGAACTCTGCTGTATTTACCGCCTAAACTTAGATTGATAGCTTTTGCTCCATGATCAACAGCGTAAATTATTCCATAAGCGACGTTTTCTGTGTCTCCCTGTCCAGAGGCATCCAGGACTTTGACTGGCATAATTTGCGCTTTAGGATTAATCCCGCTCATGGAAAAGCCATTATCCTGTGAAGCAGCGATAATTCCTGATACATGGGTGCCGTGTCCGTTGTCATCCATGGTGTTTGTGCTTTGATCGATCATATTTTTCCCTAAATCTGTTCTCACATGTTCTCTAAGATCAGCCAAAGAAGAATCTGTACCGGAATCCACTACGGCGATTACTGTGTTTTTAAGTGTGCGGTGGTGAATCAGATTTTGCAGATCATCATAGTGAATATCTGCATGGGCTTTTCCTTCATGTAATCCCTTGTTTTGGAGAGACCATTGATAGGGAAATTGTACATCTGCAGACAGGGCGCGGAATTTTTGGACAGGCTCGACAAATTCGACTCCCGGCAGCTTTTCGAGCTGTGATGCAGTCAGGGCTGAAGCTGAACTAGCCTGAAGTCCATTTTGAGCAGCTGTGTCTTTTATATTTAGCTCATACATGTTGCCGAATAGCCGATCGCTGCTGTTAATGGAAGACACAACAGATTGAGCGGCATACCCGCTTGTACTCTTGATATCGCCCAGCTCTTTTCCATCCTTTATCTTAATGATGTATTTTCCGCTGATAGACGTTTCAGGAAGGGATATATCCCCGTCTTTCATAACATCTGTAATACGTTCTCCAGCAAGACCTGAAATGTCAACCTTTTGGGCGGCTTCATCCATTTGTTTTTCCAATGATTCCGGAGCTGCCTCATAAGTATTGTCATACAAATTTTGTATAGCTTTTTGTTCATTCTTAGAAATAACGTGAGTGCTGTCAGCACCATTCTTATTAAGATCATCAATGATTGGCTTTAGTATAATCAGATTTTCATAAACTTCATTTCTTTTATCTTTGCTTACGATTAGCTTTGCAGCCAAAAATGGGGAAGCTTTGTAATAAAGAGAAGATAGTTTTCTGCCTTCCGCCGTTTTTGCAAGCGTACCGTCACGGAACAAACGAATGGCAGCAAGCAGGCTGCCCCCTGACTTTTTCTGTGAGCTGCTGAGCTCAACTGGGCATTCGGGTTGTGCAGGCTGCTCGGATGGAGCTAGATTTTCAGGTTTGTAGGAAATGGAAAATTCCGCTGTTCCGGCTCCTTCATTTTCCGAAGAATCAAGTGCAGGCACGTCTGATTCTGCTGCTCCCAAATATTCCACTTTTACATAATAGGGATTGTCCCAGGCATACGGAAAGTGAATCTCTGCAGGAGCGTCCTTCCCGGCGGCACCTCTATACAAATCAAATGTGCTGTCCTGTGCGGCTTTTTTGAGACTTGGATAAACCGAAACATTCAGCATTTTTTCGCTTTTTACTATAATCTTCCCATGAGAGTACTTTTCACTGTCATCTTTTGACGGTGATATTTTGTACCATTTCACTGCAGGTTTTTCAAATAACCCTGA
The DNA here is from genome assembly GCF_001866725.1 of Bacillus sp. MUM 13. NCBI lineage: Bacteria > Bacillati > Bacillota > Bacilli > Caryophanales > Bacillaceae > Bacillus > Bacillus sp. MUM 13. The sequence continues at coordinate 28,027 of NZ_MLYQ01000017.1, read as the reverse complement.
TACATCAGCACCTTCTCCGAGAAGAATGGAATCACTTTCAATTGAAGCATCCGGAATTGCTTCAGCCAAAATACTTACAGGCGGAGTGAAGCCAAAAAACATAATGAAAATCATCAAGATTGCTGAAATGCAGCTTGCCTTTTTGTGCAGCAAAATATTTCCTCCTAATCACGCAGATGCTAAATAAACACCTGGAAAATTCCAATACTATACTAAGCTACCATATATAAGATTTTATTCAATTGCTATCTGCCATTTTTATAATAAACAATACGAATATCCTAGTATGTAAAAGTGTCTTGTGTAAGGGGCGGATTCGTAATAAGATAAATATAATTCTTTTAAATGGAATTTATTTCAAACTTAATCAGAGGCTTCATTTGCGGAGGACGGAACTAGACCCGCAATTACTCTTCATATGCTCAGGGTTACTAGAGGCAAGATGAAGAATAGCCAAATACAGCGCGGGAGGTGAAACAATGTCAGCAGGAGATAATATTTTCGGTTTATTCGCAATCATTCCTATTTTATTGTATCTGGCCATATTGGTATTCAGTATTTACTTCATCATAAAAGTATTGAAGTTTATGAATGAAAAAACACGGCTGGATCGTGACAGAAATGATAAACTGGATCAATTAATCAAAGCAATCAGTAAGGAAAATAATCTGTAATACTGGGCGATTCATATATGTGAATCGCTTTTCTGATTGGAGGGGGAAATTTGACTACTGTCTATGCAAATTTGGGAGAATCCAGAGTTAAATTAACTTGGGAAGAAAACAGCTTACTTCCTCAAAATCATTTAATCACAAGTGTACACGGCTTTTGTTTCTATGAAGATGAATTAGTATTGGCGGATTTAAACCATAGAGGATGGGATTTTCCAGGCGGCCATATCGAACCTGGTGAAACTCCGGAGGATTGCTTTAAACGGGAAGCTATGGAAGAGGCTTATGTAGAAGGAGAATGTAAACAGTTAGGGCATATAATCGTTGACCACAGTGAAAATCCTTTATGGAAAGAAAACAGCCCATATCCCAAAATTGGTTATCAAGTTTTTTACAAAATGACGATCACAAATCTCCACCCATTCGAGGGTAAATATGAATCCGCTCAGCGTGTGTTTGTTAGTCCTCATGATGTTTCTTCTTATTATCACGATTGGCACATTCTCTACCAGGAAATATTGGATTGTGCTTTGCAATAGCAGCCGCAAAAATACAGCAGCAGTTGATACTGCTGCTGTTAAAACTTTTATTTAGATGCTTTTAAATTAACATGTGATACGGTATGATCCTTGCCGACTACAAAATGGATTTCATAGCCGCCGGTTTTGTATATATAATCTTTTTCCTTTGTTTTAGGGATGGTAAGAATTCGGTCGGCCCTGCCAAGCTTTTTAGCCAATGTCTTATTTGTGATGCCTCCAAGATTCTGCTGTCTTTCCACGTTAGTCCCAAAATAGCGGATCTCAGCTATCTTGCCGTTTGCATGGTAAGAAAATGCATATCCTCCCTGGCCCATGGTAGCATGGTATGTATCAAAATGATTTTTTTTGCTTGCCGGAATTTCAGGCTTTCCGATTTTTTTATATACCTCTGCTCTAGTAGTGACATTGATTTTAAAATTGTGGACAAGAACAGGCATTTTTCCTGTATGTGCTGATTTATAAAGCTTCATCAATACATCTTCAGCCTTTTTCTGATCAGCGGAAGCAGGCTTTACCGTTTGTGCGTGTGCCGTTTCATTAAATGCGGGGATGACGGCTCCGCTTGTTCCCAGAACAGACCCGGTCAAGACGGCGGCAGCTAATAAATTCTTTTTAAACATAACTTTATCCCTCCTTGATAGTTATTATTTATTTACCACAGGGTGAACCGCACTAAACACAGCGGGTCCTTTCATTTATATATAAAAGATTTTACAGGATATTACAATGTTGTCATATGAAATATAACGCAAACTAGAAATTTTTTGTTTCAAAAGGATATTAAAGGAAAAGGTGCTGTTGATGCCGAATAAAAATAGTGGTTCTGCAGCTATGGCAAAATAACGCGAAGCAATGAAAAAGGTGGGAAAGTATGCACTGCAAAGATCATGAATTAATCATTCGGCCTATTGCTGAAGAAGACATACCGGTATTATGGCAAATGATTTATAGTGAAGAATCTCCCGAATGGAAGAAATGGGATGCTCCTTATTTTGAACACAAGAAGGTTTCTTTTGAAGACTATGAAGCTAATAAGGGGAATATCATCAATAGTGACCGTCTTTGGGCAATTGAAGTTAATGGGGAAATTGTAGGGACAGTCAGTTATTATTGGGAACACGAGCCTTCCGGATGGCTGGAAATGGGAATTGTCCTATATAACCCTTTATCCTGGGGCGGCGGTTATGGTACAAGGGTGCTCCGCCTTTGGATCAATCATTTATTCACTGCCATGCCGCTTGTTCGGGTCGGTTATACGACTTGGTCGGGTAATGAACGGATGGTTAAGGTGGGGGAGAAACTTGGCATGACTTTAGAAGCAAGACTAAGAAAATGCCGGTATTATAATGGAGAATATTATGATTCAATCAGGATGGGTCTTCTGCGTGAGGAATGGGAAGCAAATCCCCTATTTCGTTAATCTGGTTAATGTAAACATGCCTTGAGGGATTCCTCAAGGCATGTTTTACATTAGGCTGTTGCTGCAGTGCATCGCTGATTTCTGTACCGGTCTTTCATCTGTATCCGAAATCAGCAGGCACGCACATTAGTTGCCTTACATTAAAATATTAGTGCATCAATAGAATATGCGCCTGCACCGGATATGGCGACAGCAATTGCTGTAACCAGGATGGAAAGATTATACTCATAGCCATTTTGTGTAGACCAATAACCGTTTGTTCCATGGACTTTAACGATTGCAATTACCATAGTGAGAGCAATCAAAATGCCTGCTATAGGTGTAAGGAATCCCGCAGCGAAGAGTAATCCTCCTGCAAATTCTGCAAGGCCTGCAAAAAGAGCTATTGTTACACCAGGCTTCATACCGATTGAGTCAAACCATCCGCCTGTTCCTTTTAATCCATGGCCGCCGAACCATCCAAATAATTTTTGCGCGCCATGTCCGATAAAGGATAAACCAATCACTAATCGAATCAGCAATAACCCTAAATTTATCATGATATTTTCCTCCAATATTATTTTTTATTAAATAATCTTTAATTCGAGATAAATGAATAAAAAAGATATGACTATAAGAAATAGGACTAGACAAACATATAATTTCAGTCTTGAGATATATCTTGAATTTAATTATCTCGAATATAGTGTAATTATATGCGGGTTTCTTAAATGTGTCAATCCTTTTTATTATCGGTTCAGTAAATACTCTTTAGCCAATGGAAATGGAAGAAGAAATGGTGAAAGTATGAGACACGGTCAAGAGAGGAAGGGCTTGTAGTAATAAAAAGTTAAAATAGCCAGCTGTCTAAAACTTTATTTAGCATAGGTATTAAATTTGAGATATTCCCGCAAAGAGAATTATAATAATAATTGAAATATTCTTTTAATAAGGAGGATTTCCTTAATGCCTGTTAATGCCAAAATAAAGTATTTCTTAGATAAGATGAAAGAGATGCCGCAAATGCAACTGGATAAAGTATCTCCCGAAGATTATCGGAAAAAGGAGAACCGGGGGCTTGATTTTCAGCAGCCTAAAGAACAGGTCCATGATGTGGAAGATATGGTACTTCCTCTTAATGGGCGTGAACTTCCGATAAGGATATATACTCCAGAAGGACAGGCGCCGTATCCTGCATTAGTATTCTTTCACGGAGGCGGATGGGTAATCGGCAGTTTAGATAGCCATGATTCTATCTGCCGAACACTGGCTAACTGTTCAGGATGCAAGATTATTTCTGTTGACTACCGATTAGCTCCTGAAAATAAATTTCCGGCTGCAGTAAATGATGCGTATGATTCGCTTGTTAGGATTGCTTCTGAACATAAAGAATTTGGAATTGATTCTGCGCGGATTGCAGTAGGCGGAGACAGCGCTGGCGGAAATCTGGCCGCTGTAGCGTGTATTATGTCAAAAGAACGCAGGGGTCCGAGCATCATACATCAGCTGCTTATTTATCCTTCTACAGGATATGAGGAAGAGCCGCCTTCCATTCAGGAAAACGGGGAAGGATATTTATTGACAGGGGAAATGATGCAGTGGTTCAGAAACCATTACTTCACCCGCGATGGAGAAATCAATAATCCTTACGCTTCTCCGGTGTTATATCCTGATTTGAGCGGATTGCCGCCTGCATCCATATTTACGGCAGAGTATGATCCTCTTCGTGATGTTGGCAAGGCATATGCAGAAAAGCTCAGGGCCAGCGGAGTACCTGTGTTTTATAAAAGTTACAGTGGCCTGATTCATGGATATGCAAACTTTGCCCCGGTGGTGCCAGAGGCAAAAGTGGCGCTGGAGGAAGCTGCATTAGAGCTGCATCATGCTGTCAAAATATAGAATGCCGGACCTTGGCATCAAAAGGTGCAGAATGAAACGCCGGATATGTATTGCATCCCATTGTTAATTCTTATCTGAGAATGGGATGCAATACATATTTCCTGGCGTTTTTTTTCTCGCATCATAGCAGAAGAATGCTTTATTTTTTTAATTTACGGGCTGTGCGCCAGCCGGCATATATAGCAATTATCAGGCCGCCAAGTGTGTCCGCAATCAAATCTGTCATTGTATCTGTATTTCCGCCGCCCTGCAGGGACATCCCGAAAAACTGATCAGAGCTAAATTCGTATATTTCCCATACAACCCCGCCGAGTGCAGCAAAGGATACAGTATATAAAAAGACGAACCAGGCTGAAATGCTTTCTCCTGCGCCTCTGTGCAGAAGCCTCTCGTATAAAGCGATTCCTGCAAAAGCGAGAATTCCCCCGCTGATAAAATGCAAGAAGGTGTCCCACCAACCCAGGCCGTACCACCCTGAAATGGATCCTAAAAATTGGGATCCGAATAAGAAAATCAGATAGGAGACTGTAATGGGCAAGTTGAATTTCAGCTTTGTGAATAATGATAAAAGGAGCGGAATGGCCCCGCAGACTATTCCTCCGATTGCAACTAAATATTTAAATGATTCTCCGCTTTGATAGTAATGGAAAAATAAAATGGCCATGAACAGAACATACAATAAACTTAGCACCAATACGAGCTTTCGATTCATTCTTTTCACCCCGGTTTTTTGGTTTTTATGCTGAAATAAATCGCTGTCAGAAGGCCCCCAGCTGTACCGCAAAGCAAATCATACATCGTATCCCGATTACCGCCTCTTTGCATCGTATGGGTGAAAAAAAGGTCTCCTGTAAATTCATAAATCTCCCAAATTACGCTTGCTGTGACTGCCAATGAAAAAATGAATATAAACGGAATCCATTTAGATACATCTCTCTGACTTCGCACGGGAACAAGGAATTTGAAAAGAGATATTGCAATAAACCCCATAAGCAGTCCTTTATAAAAATGAAGGGTGGAGTCCCACCACTTATATTTCATATAAAAGGATAAAATTGAGCCAAGGCAGGTAGTGCAGAACAGAAAAATATAATAACTGATGTAAATGAGAACAGAAAAGGGATTTTTTTTCACGAAAAGCATGAAAAGCGGAAGGGCGCTGACTGCAATACCTCCAAGAGCTACCTGCCACCTTGAAGAATCGTCCTTAATAAGGTAAACGATAAACAAAATGAGCATGAATAAGCTGAAAACCAAACTTAAAATAAGGATCAATTTATTCTTCACTCTTTCACCCCATCATCCTGACTTCTTTTTAATTATCTCCAAATCTGCAAAAACCATGCTTTGGCAAATTTACTTCATGCTGTATGAGCAAAAGGAGAAGAAAATCAAATCATCAAGACGCTGTTTACATCAGTTCAAAATAAATAAAGCGCTTTCATATTTACGGACATTCAGCAGCAATATTGTTTTATTGCATGATATGCTGTACCAGGAAAAATGGCACCATTTTTCATTTTTTTAGCGTGATATGGGGCAAGCTAGTTTTTGGAGGTGCAGAAATTGACGCTTATACGATTAGGGTACGTAGCCATGAGCATGCATGTTAAAAATTGTTCCCCTTCGCAGACGATGACATTTTCACAATTCTCAAAGATCAAAAATATAGAGGCTGCTGTAGAAAAGCTTGAGAGGATCGCCAATTCTAATCTACGCAATTGCCTGAGATTATTAAGGCATAACCAAGTACATGATATTTCTTTTTTTCGATTAAGCTCTAAGCTTATACCGCTTGTGAACCACCCGGAAATACCTGAGTGGAATTATATGAATCCTCTGATGGATGAGTTAAGAGAAATCCGGAGTTTTCTTGAAGAGCATCCTGAAACTAGAGTGGATTTTCATCCTGATCATTTTGTTTTATTGAATTCTGAGGATAAAAATGTGCTTATGTCAGCTGTAAAAACACTGAAGATGCACCGGCTATTGCTAAAAGGTATGGGGATTGACCCGGAGCATCGCTGTGTCCTGCATGTAGGGGGCGGATATAACAATCATGAAAAGGCACTTGAACAGTTTATTCATAATTGGGGACTGATATCAGAGAGACTGCAGGAGATGGTCATACTTGAAAATGATGATACAACCTTCAGCCTTTCAGAAACCCTTTATCTTTGTGAAAAGCTGGGCATACCCATGGCATTTGATTATCATCATTTCCTGGCACATCACAATGAGGATGAAAGATGGGAGGATCAATGGGGCAGGGTTATAGGCACGTGGAGCCATTCCAGACTGCCTCCAAAGATGCATATATCAAGTCCGCGATCACCCAGTCAATTCCGTGCGCATGCAGAATATGTAGACAGCAGCATGTTCATGGATTTTCTGAGAAAAATAAAAGGGAGCGTCCCCCAGCTTGACTGTATGATTGAGGCAAAACAAAAGGACGGCGCCCTATTTCATTTAATGAAGGATCTGGAGAATTACGAAGAGGTTGAAATTGTGGATGGCGGAAGCTTTTTAATAAAATAAGAGAGGAAGGCCCGAAAAGCCATTCTTCTCTTTAAAGGAATTAGGCTCAAAAATGGCGGGCAATGACCGGTTCCATGCATAGCAGAACACACAGGGCATACGAAATAAGAGTCGTTTTTTTTGATAGCTTTCTGAGGCTGTATCCCGGTGTCCATCCTGTAAATTGCAGTTTGTTTCTGTATAAAACGAATAAGAAAATCAAAACTGCCGCCCATATAAACCAAACATCATAGGGCTTTTCTGTCCCTAACGAAGAATAGAAAGAGTTCAGCAAGGCGTACAGGAGGCCTCCGCCCAATAAAAATATAATGATAATCCTTAAAATCTCAAGCAGGACTTTCATGATATTCCTCCCCGTGTAAAAGAATACTATAACATTAACATAATTTTACAGCTGGTTAAAGCCTTATTCCGAACGGGGAGATTACACTTTTAAAGATTTATATGTTTATTTTTTCCTTTTGATATCTGGAATATGCCATATAGTGCGAAGCCTATAGAAACTATGCCCAGCATCCAGGGGCCATAGCTTTGCTGCAGAATTTTCTGAAGCGCTCCATCTAAATTCGTAGGATTATGCGGATTGGCAGTGATGGCCATCCTGATTACGAAGTAACCCAGAAAACCAAATACCGCTCCTCTTGAAACCATGCCGATCTGTCCGGATTTTCTCGTTGCCTGAATTTCCTCTTTACTCATTTCCTGAAGTTTAAATTGCTTCATAAAACTTCCTTTTATTCCTGAGAAAATCGAGTATATTCCGTAAATAATAATGCCTGCCCCAATCAGGCCGATCAGCAAGGGACCATAATCCTGTGCCAGAATTCTCGCCGTCCAGGCCTTTTGTGCGCTGCTTGACTGACCGGCGTGAATGGCAAGCTTAATTGCTTTTGCTGCCAATCCGATGTAGATGATACATGAAATTACATTCCCGGCTTTTCTGAGGCTGCCTTTCATTGGGTCCTCTTTAATCGTTTGAAGTTCGAAAATTTGGATGAGAAGCCAAAGGATGTATCCGGCTAACCCAATGCCGATTAGCCAAAGAAGAACTTCTCCATATGGCTTCGCGGCAACAGCAGCCATTGCCCCATTCGTTCCTTTAGCTTTTGATCCAGCCCCGCATGCTGCCAGAAGAGATAATGCTCCGACTAAGATAAAATTAGTGCCCTTTGCCATAAAACCTGCTCTGGCGGCTTTTCTCGCCCAAGGTTTCATGTGATGAGCGGTTTTTTTAGCATGATATTTTGCATCAGCCTTTGAATGGATGCCTATCATTATCATTCTCCTCCCGCAGATTTGACTGCTACTTCTTTTCTTTCCCGCCTGGCAGATTTAAAAACGCATTGGACCCTTCCTATTTATGGAGAGTCAAAAAATGACTCAATCACACATAAAAGTAATAATTTGGGTTTTGAGGAAAATTAAATAGGGTAATTGAAATTTGTCCGGTTCTTAAACTGGAATTCCGGCTGCGGTATACATATCTAAGAATGTTCAATGCTGACCTGGCTGGAATTGAAAACTTAGTATTAGGGAGGAAACTTTGTGTTAAAAAAGTGGAGTATTACTATTTTATTCGTGGCATTGCTGCTTTCGCTTGCAGCATGCAGCGGGAACGGTGAAAAAGCAGAGGCAGACGGTAAAAGTGATGTAATAGAAGCGGGTATTGAAGGTGCTTCATACATATTGCCTGGAAAAGAAGACGGCATATCTGAAGGTGACCAAAAAAGCGGAATTCTTCAAGTGAATTTAAAAATAAAGAATGTTTCTAAATCATCTATTCGGCTTTCTTCATATGACGGTGTTAAATTCTATGATGGAGATGAGCAGTTAAAACCTAAAGATAGTGTGGCCAACTCCAATCTAGACTTAAGTTACGACACTTCAAGCGGCGAAATTGGTCCTGGGAAGGTACAAAAAGTAACTTATTTCTTTGATGTAGAAAAGGATAAGGAATATAAAATCGGACTGAAGCCCCGCCTTTCTGATTCAATGAAGGAAGCGAATGAAGTTCTGCTGAAGCTTAATACAAAAAAATACGCAGACAGCTTTGATGCTCTCCAGGATCCTGAAAAAGCCTTAATTGCTTATATTGATACCATTTATCTTGACAAAGATAATGCGGATTATGAAAAATATGTCACTGCAGATAAAGCAGCTCTGCAGGACGAAGCACAAAAAACTTTCAGAAATGAAGTGAAGGATGGTGTAGGTGATAGTATTTCGGACAGTGAAGCGGATAAGCATTATGCTACATTTAAATCAATTTTGGCTCAAAAGGCTAAAATGAAGGCAACAACCACTGGGAATGCAAATGGAAAAGCAATCGTAAAATTGGATTATTCATCCGTCTCCCTGGAAGACCTCTATAAAGAAGTTTATAAATACAAAAGTGCCTTCCGTGAAAAAACAGGCATCTATGATACTGATAAAGGCGACCAGTATGCACTTTCTAAGCTGGACCTTGTGCTTAATTCGCTCGATATTGAATCAAACAGGAATCCAGTTGATGTCAAAATGGTGAAAAAAGATGGAAAGTGGACAATCGATAGATCTGATGAGTTTTCCGATTCATTGGTAGATGTATTTGCAAAAGGATATATTTATTAAGGAGCAATGAACATGCCTGGTAAAAAGCGGGGAATTGCAGCTATAGCAGCTGCGGCGGTTATTATCATTATTGCAATTGCAGTCGTTTTTATACAGCAATCCGGCAAGCCGGGAAAGATTGTTGAGCAGTTTGAGTCTGCAGTGGAGCAGAATAAGCCTGATCAGCTTAAAGGGATTATTATAGCAGACAAAAACAGCGCTAAAGTAGACGACAGATCTCTTAAGGCAATGACGGATTATCTGAAGAAGAACAATGATAGCTACGAAACTATCAAAGATAGTCTGAACAAGCAAGCAGAGGATAAGGATTTTACAGATGCAAGCCAGCAAATCAGCCTTGTGAAGCAAGGGAAAACATGGGGCATTTTTGATGATTACAAACTGAAGGCTAAAACCGTCCGCATCAAGGTGACCGGACAGAATGAAGAAGATAAGATCAGCATGGCAGCCGATAAAGGAAGCATGACACTTGAAAAGAAGAAAGACAGCCTTTATGGTCCGGTTCTTCCTGGTAATTATCCGCTTGTAATAACCGTAAATAACAAGCTGGGCACGTTTATAGAAAAGAAAAAGACGGATGCCTGGGGCAATTCAGAGGTTAGTGTTATTATTGATGAAGATAAGCTGGTTCAGAACGATAAAGGAGTCCAAAAAGATATCCTGGAGGCATTGGACCAGTTTAATAGGGATCTGACCATTTATGAAACATCAAACTTTGATACTTCCAAGCTGACAAATGTGACGAATACCATTAAAGAGGGTAGCGCCTATTTAAAGAATAATTTCGAACTGGTAAAGAATTATGTGGACGAAATACACTCTCAATATTTAGGGGCTGTTGTTAATTTAGATGATTTGGATATCTCATATTTTGACAATAAGTGGAGCGCTAGTGCGAAAGCCTTGGTTTCCTATAATAGCGGCATGAAATACAAAAATGCCAGGGTTCAGGATTTGTCTTATAAATCAATCCGCAGCTACTCTCTGCAATATGACCCTGAAAACAAAAAATGGCTTATTGATGACCTAGAGGACAAAGAACCCTTTGGTCCCGAAGAAACGGACTGGGAGCATAAGCAGGAGATGAAGATTGATGACCCCCCTGTTATGAAATGGAGCCGCAAAAGCAAGGGTAGTAAATTGTAAAGATGAGCCAGCCATTTCCGATGGCTGGCTTTTTCAATCAGACTTTCACGTGCAGTCCGCCTCTTATTGCCAATGTGTTTTATTATTCCCCGTTAAGTCTGGTTGATTGGAGCGGGTATCCTTGAACGGAAATCAGAGTGTCTTTTTTCATAGCACGAAAAACAGCCTTATATTTTGAAGCAGAAACAAGTATAAGAAGGCGGGCGTATTCCGGGTTGCCTGTCTGGCAAAGCAATGCATTTGGCTAAAAGGCAAACAGTTTGGATACTAATAGATAATGGTATGTGAGAGCGGTGAGCCTCATTTTGTTCTTTTCTAAAGTCTTATTGTTAAAATAGAAGGAACCAAACTATAAAATAAGGAGTTTTAAATTCATGGGGAAGAATAGTAAAAAGAAAAAGCAAAAAAATATTGTCAGGTACAGCCATGTAAAGGATCACGAAATTATAAAGATGGGTGACTTTAATATTGCAATTGACACAAAAGAAGAAGCGGGAAAAACAGTCCCTATTCATGGAGAAGAAACTACCATTTGCATAGCGCAGATAGCCGGAACGAAAAAGTGGTCACTATGGGAAGAAGCGGCTGGCCGCCAATTTCTGTCCACTGAACGATATGAATCTAAAGAGGCGGCACGGAAAGCCGCTGAAACTATGGTTAATCAATCAAGGGAAATTTACGAGCATATCATTAAGTCCGTTGAAGGGTGATTAATGGCCGTTTCTGTAAGGTTCAGAACCATAGTCCCGGTTTGGCATCTACTTTCGCTGTCCATTCTCCTGCAGAGGGCTCCTGCGCTGTAATAATATTATTGCTGGAATAACTTATTGATTTTCTTTTTACATGTAAAAATCCTTTGATGTATTTCCATTACAGGAAAACATTGACGCTAAATTGTAAGGTAAATGAAATCTATAGAGCTGTTTATTTTGCTAAAATAATATGTTAGGAGTCTATCTTTTTAGTTTATAAAATTGGTGTTTATTTTACAGTTAAAGAAGGTAATGGATTGGTAAGGACAGTTCACTGCAGTATATGGCGGGGAGCTGCAAAAATATATTACATTAACATGGCGGGGGACAGAAATGATTTCAGAAAATTTATTAATAAATAAGAAATTTTATGAAACATTGATTGGGGAAAGCGAAACAGCACATCCCATTCAGATATTGGGAGAGGCGTATCTTGAACGGCAAAAAAGTGATGTTCCGGAGCTTGCTTCCATACGGTTTGCTCAGGGGGAGGTTTATTTTCACTCTAAGGACTATGAAACGGCAGTTTTTAAATGGGAGAACATTGACTCTGAATTAAGTTCATGGGCAAACAAAAATATAGCTGATGCTTATTATGAGCTTGAAATGCTTTCCATGGCTGAAGAAAAGTATAAGTCCATTTCAACAGACGATCTTGTGCTAAGGGCAGAAGTCGCTCTTCAGCTTTTTTCACTATACATAGAAGAAAAAAGGTTCGATCTGGCTTCAAAAACAATTAAAGATGTTGTCTCGTTTTATCCGGATTATCCCAATGTATCAGAAGTGGCGCGTGCCTTTTTTGAGGAGCAGCAGGATTGGAACAGCGGCATCGAGCTTGCGATGAGCGAAAGTATGCGTACAGGATATCTTCATTGGTTCGATGTGCTTCTAGGGTATATCGACAGCGGATATACGGAAGATCTGCCTCCTGATTATTTCATCCCTATGCTGAAGTCGCTTTATGATGCAGACAGGAACCGATTTGAAAAAGTTGTGCTCTCACTATGGGGTATATACAGGAAACAGGATACGTACTTTGCATGGCTTGCATCTATTAACTCTCTTATATCCGAAGCTGAAATCAATCAATTTGATTCATGGACAGATTTATCGCAGGTTTATCAAAGAACATACCTGGAGCTGATTGACGGAAGCTATTTGATTAAAGACATACAGTTTGCAGTTCCTCAGGTATTAATGAATTGGCTGAAGCTTTCAGAAGACCAAAACGCATTATTCGCAGCTGCTGCTGTTCTCTCATGGAGCGAGAATTTTCAAGGCAGCATCCCAGACAGCGTGGCCAATGATGCCGAAACGGTATTGATGAAGTCAAGAAAACACCCGGATTCGCTTCGCGAGAGCAAAGCTCTCTTTGAAAGCATCCTCCATTGGGCGAGCAGGCATGAACTGCAAATCGGGGAGAAAACCAAGTGGATGGCAGATCTCCTATCGAATATTCAAATCCAACAGATTCTTGTTGCAGGAACTGGAGAGTCAGATAAATCGCTGTTTGTTAATTTTCTGAGCGGCGAAGAAATTACAAAACCAGACACATCTGTTTTCACTTCAATAAGTGATAGCGACATAGCACAAATCACCGAGATATCTCCAAGCGGCATTATACCGCTGGATGAATTAGAAGCGATCTCTCTCAGCCGGCGCCAGCGGGATTCTGTATTTGAAGTGAAATTCCCTTCTGAATTTCTGCAGAGCCAATCAATTGGTCTGATTGATACACCCGTATTAAACGGGCAGGCAGGGATAAGAGAAGAATTGCTGGAAAGCACACATGCCGCAGATGGAATACTTTATGTACTTGATGCAAGTGCTCCGTTTACGGAAAGAGAACGAACGATTTTGCTTGATATTAAGAAAGAGTCCCCTTATCAGCACATCCACTTTATCCTAAACAGGATGGAGAAGATTTATAATGAACAAGATGCAATTCGTGTACTGGAAGAAACCACAGCCCGAATTCGCGAGTATTTTCCTGCAGCATCTGTTTTTGCGTGGTCCGCAAATTACCAGGGTCAAAAACAGCTGAATGATCTTGCAGAGTTCCTTGCCTATGGATTCCCTAAGGGAAATCTGGCAGAGGAGCGGACAGAACGGATTTTATACTTTACCAGAAAAACATTATCTGACCTGCTGGAAGGACGAAGGGACATGGAGAATGGCTATATAGATTCTATCCAATGGAATGAAGAAATGGCCGTAAAGCTTAATGGTGCCATTAATCAGCTTCATGATAATGAAAAAGAAAAAATGAGAATACTTAAATCATCCTACAGGGCAATTAAAGAAGAAGTGAAAAATGACCTGACAACTGAAATTCCGAAAATACTGCGCAAGTGTGCAAATCTTTTGAATGAAGACAGTGATTTCCGCCGTGTGCATATTGATTTGAATGATGCCATGAACTCGAAAATCCAGGAATTTATTAATCAGACGGTATCTCCTAAATTTTATCGCAGTCTGCAGGATTGGATTGCTGTTTCGCAGGAAGAGTTTTCTCAAAGCCAGTTTTATCTTGAGGAAATGTCAGATGGCTTTAACACCTTGTATGGAGATGACCGGATTCAGCTGGAGTGTGATTTCAAAGTTCTGGATGACTGGAGACGCGATGCAGACCGGATGACAAGCGGGGTTTATAGCGATGAAGTCAATATTCTGATGCGGCATACTCCTTCACAGCTTCTTCTTAAAGGAGCAGGGAAGCTGTTAGGGGCCATTGCCCAAAATAAGTCTGCGCTGTATACAAGGTATAAAAAATTCCTTGAAACGATGGACTATGACGATGTAGCAGAGAGCATTGCAAAAAAATATTTATCACAGTTTGATTTGTTTGAAAAATCGTTAGACCGTGATATTTCCCTATTCTTCAGATACCCTTTGAATGTATTAAACCAAGCGGTTACCGCCTCTCATAAAGAAATCAAGGAAAGCCAGGAAGCACTTGATAAAATGAGGGAAAACCCTGAAGTATATCTGGATCCCATTACATTATATGAGGTTAAACTGCGTCAATATGAATGGATGATGAATGCAGGCAAATAGAAAAAAATGTTTCCGCAAATCGCGGAAACATTTTTTTTGGGATGACCGTATTGTCATAACTCCACTATTAATCAGCCAGCCTTTTCCAGTAATAGTCTTTGGTACTCAGCAATGGGCTTGCTTCAAGATAATACTATTGTTTAAAGCGCTGCATATCCTTTCTTTCCTGATAATTGTCATCTTCGAGTATTCCCATTTCTTCAATGAACCTCCGCGATTGTTCATTTCCCAATTTATAAATCATGGCGTAGATATTCTGAATCGTCCGGTCATATTTCCCGTTTTGAGAATCCTTGTGATATTCCTCATAAGGAATATGTGAACGGACATATGTTTTCATGTCAGCCGTATGATTTTTTTCGAGATAGCTTTTTAGTTCATTTACTTCACTGTCGTTTGCTTCAATGACAAAACTCGGATTTTCTTCTTTGATAGACTCAAGAAGCACATCTCCCCCAACAAGATCCACATAGTATGTTCTTTTTTCGGAATCCATTACATCCATCTCCTTTTTCCTTTTCTTACCTGTTCTCTACCACAAATTAAATCAAGATAACCCTAAATCAGCCAAAGGCAAAAGATTATAAAATAATGGATAAAATAGGGTTAATTTACATGATATAATTTATTTAGGCTGTTTTCGTAAACATTGTTGCTATGGAGCAAGGTGCTGATTTCCGCTAATCTAAGCAGGAGTCCCGCACCCGACCTTATTTAATAATAAGACGGCCTTCACAGAACTCATTAAGAAACAACAATCTTTAAGAAAAGAGCCTTTATTTATTAATAATCCCTAACACTAGCAGATTTAAATCAAGGAGCGGGACACATAATCGGGAGGACATCGCATGAAAAAAGCAGGTTTATTATTGGTTTCACTGGCTCTATTGACAGGCTGCACATCAAAAGTATACAGCAGCAATATGGAGCTTGGGAAAGACCAGCTGAAGGATGGACATTATCAGGAAGCTTCTGAAGCCTTCAGCAAAGCATTTAAGGATAATCGGACAAATGAGGCAAAAGAGCTTATGAAGGCTTCAAAATATATGGAAGAAGGCACAAAAGCTTTTAATGAAGGAGACTTTAAGGTCTCGGTTTCTTTTTTTAAAAAGGTTCTGGATATGAAGGCAGAGCAGCAGGAAGACAAGGACCTTAAGAAGAAAGCAAAAGAATGGATGGAAAAAGGTGTACTTGCAGACAGACAAAGCACTGAACTGAAAGCCAAATTAAGTGATGGGCTAACAGCCCTGAATCAAAAAAAATTCGATGAAGCAAGCAAACAGTTTCAGGAGGTTGCTGAAAAATCAGCGGATCCTTCTCTTAAAGAAGAAGCCAATGCTCTGATCAAACAGGCCGCTGACCAAAAACAGGCTTACAGTAAAACAGCATCCATCAAGCCTTCAGAAGAAAAGAATGACTCAGTAGAACAGGCCGGTTCAAAAGAAAAGAATGACTCAGTAAAGGAACAGGACGGTTCTAAAGAAGAAGAAGAACAAAAGGAGCCGGCAGCGGAGGTCCCTAAGGAAAAGGAAGAATCAGCGCCAAAACCGAATGAGCCTAAACCCTCCGCAGGCAAGAAAAACGATGACAAGCATGGCCAAACGGCTAAAAGCCTGACACACAGCGAAGCAGAAAAGCTTGTGAAAAGCTTTTTGCACATGGAGAATTCTTCAAACATCAAAGCACAGTATGATCATGATGCAGACAATGGAGATTATATCATCCATGTATTTGAAGTAGTCATCGATAATCCTAAAACCAAGGAAGGGCATACAGCCACATGGGGATGGTATGGAGTGAACCCAAAGACTAAAAAGGTTTATGAGGCCATTTAAATAGCTTAAATAATCCTTGATAGCCTGACACAATTTTTGTTAAACGATCAGCTAATACAAATTTTAAGAAAACAGCCCCCCTGCTAATATAAATACCAAGTGCCCCGGCACAGATGAGTTTTGCAGGAAATAAAGGGCAGATCGGCGAACTTCTATTATGATTGCTACTTTAATCAGAAAGGAGACAGAAATATGGCTGAACAATATCCGATCTTAAAAGGAGCAGAGCCATTTTATTTTGAAGGAAACAGGACGGGCATTCTCATATCCCATGGTTTTACAGGTACGGCGCAAAGTATGCGGCCAATTGCGGAGGCTTATGCTGCCAAGGGATATACGGTATGCTTGCCAAGGCTTAAAGGACATGGCACCCATTATGAAGAACTGGAGTCAACTGCACGCGGCGACTGGATGGCTTCGGTGGAAGAAGGGTATCAATGGCTGAAAAAGCGCTGTGACAGGATTGCAGTCACTGGTCTTTCCATGGGAGGCACATTGATTCTTTATCTTGCAGAAAAACATCCTGAAATTGAGGCTGTGATACCAATCAATGCAGCAATAGATTTGGAAAAAATGGGCGCAGGGAAGGATTTAAGCAATACAAGATATATGGATGCTATTGGTTCGGATATTAAGAATCCGGCTGTTTCAGAGCTCGCTTATGAGAAAACACCTGTAAAATCACTGATGGAGCTGGTTTCTTTAACAGATGAAGTGAGAGCTGAACTTAGCCGTATATCATGTCCCGCACTTATTTTTGTATCCGAGGAAGACCATGTAGTGCCACCGGATAATGCTGAGGTGATTTATGAAGGCATTTCTTCTGAGGAGAAGAAGATTGTGACTCTTCAAAACAGCTATCATGTGGCAACACTGGACTTTGACCAGACCCTGATTATTGAAGAGTCACTGGCCTTTATAGAAAAAGTCTGCAGTCAGACATTACATGAATAATGCCGGCAATTTGAAAGAGACATTCCTGTCTCTTTTTTTATGCGCTGCAAAGAATAAATTATTTGCTAATCTTCGATGATAGTCTTAATTTAAGATAAAGAACTACAATCTAAAGGAGAATGCAAGATGGATATCCTTGTAATAGAAGATAATGAAAGTGTTAGTTCCATGCTGGAAATGTTTTTTGCTAAAGAGGGGCTGAACGGGGAATTTATTACAAACGGAAAGGATGGATATGAGCGTTATAAATCCGGATCTTGGGATTTGCTTATCCTTGACTGGATGCTGCCTGGAATGGACGGGGTCACCATTTGCCGCAAGATCAGAGAGGAAGGCAGCAGGATTCCTATTATCATGCTGACCGCTAAAGACAGTGAATCAGACCAGGTGCTGGGGCTTGAGCTTGGGGCAGATGATTATGTTACCAAACCCTTCAGCCCGCTTGCCTTAATGGCAAGAATCAAGGCCGTTTCACGAAGATATGAAAAGGAAAGCAATGAGGGGGACAGGGAGGGCCATTATATAAAGACCCGCCATTTTAAAATAAGCAAAGAAACAAGAGAAGTCTTTTTAGACGGAGCCCCTGTTTCGAACCTCACCCCCAAGGAATTCGATCTCTTGTATTATCTGATTACCAACCCGCGGCAGGTTTTTTCAAGAGAACAGCTGCTGGAACGGGTTTGGGGCTACCAGTTTTATGGAGATGAAAGAACAGTGGATGTACATATAAAGAGGCTTCGCAATAAAATAGGGTCCCAACGAAAGCCTATGCTTCATACGGTGTGGGGAGTGGGATATAAATTCGATGAAGCTGCGGATGCCCATGAAGAATAGAATGATCTTGCTGCTTCAGAAACTAAGGGTTAATTATATCTATCAAATGCTTGGAAGCCATATCAGTGTCTTGCTCGTAGCGTTTATTGTGCTGAGTCTTCTTTTTGCAAATTATGTAGAAAGACTGGTTTATCAGAATAAGACGGATGAATTGATCACCTATGGGAGGAGCATTCTTGATAAATTTGAGAAAAATCCACAAGGCCCTGTAGCGACGCTTGAGCAATTTTATACCGTCCTGAATGCCCGTAATATCAACTTCAGCATCTTCGATGAAAATCAAAACATTGTGTACCCTTTTACTGGAAGGCTATCTAAATTTGTTCCGACCCGCAATGAGTGGAAACAGATTTCTGAAGGAAGGACCGTTGTCATTAAAAGGGAAAACCAGCGCTTCGGACAGGAGGTTTCAATGGTTGTGCTTCCTTATATAAGAAATGGAAACCTCCTGGGTGGAATCCTGCTGATTTCCCCTATCAGCGGTTCTGCGGAAATGATCAGTGAAATCAACCATTACCTGCTTTATACAGTGCTGATAGCGCTCGCCGTTTCCTTTTTGTTCAGCTGGGTTCTCTCTAGAATCCATGTTTCCCGGATCAAAAGAATCAGGGAGGCGACTTCAATGATTTCTTCAGGAAAGTATGATGTCCATGTACCTTCATCAGCGCTGGATGAGATTGGCGATCTTGGAAATGACTTTAACAAAATGGCTGAAAGACTGAAGGCTTCGTATGAAGAAATCGAGGTGCTGGAAAACAGGAGAAGGCAGTTTATGGCGGATGTTTCTCATGAACTTAGGACGCCTCTTGCTACAATCAGGGGAATGATCGAGGGATTACAGGATGGCATCATTCCCGAGGAAGACAGGGAAAAAGGAATCAAGCTCGCAAGCAAGGAAACAAAGAGGCTGATTCGGCTTGTGAATGAGAATTTGGATTATGAAAAAATCCGATCTAACCAAATCAAGCTGAATAAGGAGCATATCGAGCTTTCCGAAATGCTTGAAATAATCAAGGAACAGCTTTTGTTTCAGGCTGAAGAAAAAAATAACGTGCTTTTAGCAGAAGCAGACAGTAATGCCAAGGTTTATGCCGATTATGACCGTTTAACGCAGATTTTAATTAATATTGCGAAAAATAGCATCCAGTTTACTGAAAATGGAACCATTTGGTTCAGAGGGAAATCAGAAATGAATCAGACAGTCATTGAGATTGAAGATACTGGAAAGGGAATTGATCCGAAAGAAATTGAGTCTATCTGGAGGCGTTTCTATAAAGCAGACCTTTCGAGAAGCAGCACCCCCTATGGAGAATTTGGGCTCGGCCTATCCATTGTCAAACAGCTGGTCCAGCTCCATAACGGCGAAATTGATGTGACAAGCGAAAAAGGAAAAGGCACAAAGTTTGTTATTCGCCTGCCTGAATAAATACCACCCCGCGTCCGGATATATTCCGGCCGCTTTTGTTTTGCCTGTAGAGAGCATAAAGAAGGCAGGCATTCTGAATAATAATGAAATGATAATAAATATTTTTTTATTTAATCAGGATTATTCACCTTTTTCAAGTGGAAGTTGTATAATGAACTAAAAGTTGGGTATAGGAAAGAAATATAGTACAGGTTAAATAAAAGCTTTGGGATGAGGTGAACAAACATGAATACGCAGCAAAAGGCCATGTCTAATAAGAAAACTTACTCTGCCGCAGATGACTCCATTTCAGGAAATCGAAAAGGGCTGTTTGCTCTATTGCCTTTTATCGGGCCCGCCTTTGTAGCGTCGATTGCTTATCTCGATCCGGGCAACTACGCGACGAACATTTCGGGTGGTGCCCAATTTGGGTTTAAATTATTATGGGTCATAGTCATTGCCAATATCATGGGGATTTTATTTCAAAATATGTCGGCGAAGCTTGGCATTGCCACCGGAAAAAACCTGCCGGAGCTTTGCAGGGAAACCTTTCCGAAAAAGTCGGCTATCATCATGTGGATATTGTCCGAGCTTGCCTCCATGGCAACAGAATTAGCTGAGTTTCTTGGTGCGACCCTTGCACTGAATCTGCTGTTTGATATTCCGATGATTATCGCCGTTATTATTAACGGAATTATAACGTATGTTATTGTGGCCATGGAGCGCTATGGTTTCCGGCCGTTGGAAAAGATTATTACAGCATTCGCACTTCTAATCGGCTTATGCTATATTGTAGAAATGTTTTATTCCAAGCCCCCGATAGACCAGGTGGCGTACCATAGCATTGTACCATGGATTGGAAACAGCCAAAGCATCATGCTTGCAGTTGGAATCATCGGGGCCACGATTATGCCTCATGCGGTATTCCTTCATTCCAGCTTAACGCAAAAACGTGTTGTACCTAAAAATGATGCACAAAAATTAAAACTTCAAAAATACAGCACAATTGAAATATTCCTGGCAATGGGCCTTGCTGGTGTTGTGAATCTGGCAATGATGGTCATGGCAGCATCCGTTTTCTACGAATCAGGCCATACTTCTGTAGGAAGCATTGAAACGGCCTATGTAACTCTAATTCCTCTGCTTGGGCATGCTGCCGCCTCTGTATTTATTGTTTCCTTGCTCGTTTCCGGGGTTTCGAGCTCAGTGGTTGGAACGATGGCAGGCCAGGTGATTATGCAGGGATTCGTTAATTTCACCATTCCTGTGTGGCTCCGCAGAGTCATTACAATGGTCCCTGCTGCCATAGTTGTTACACTTGGACTAGATCCTACACAAACGCTGGTTGTGAGCCAGGTTATACTAAGCATAGTGCTTCCGCTTCCATTGGTCCTGCTAATTTACTTTACAAGGAAAAAGGAACTGATGGGCAATCTTGTCAACAAAAAAACGACTACGGTTATTGCCTGCATTTTTGCGGCTGTCATTCTAACGCTTAATATTGTCTTGATCGTCGATGTCATTTCTTCTATTCTTTCATAAATGTAAAGGCAGGCTGCTCAGTATAGGCAGCCTGCTTATTTTTGTCTGGAAAATGGATGCCTTTCATTATGCGTGATCTCCTGAATTATTAATAATCGTTTCATTCTTTGTTAATAATTTGGTCATAATTACTGGTTATGATAAAAATATAATCGGTAATCAGGGGAGGAATAAATCATGGAAAACAATTTGCACGAAGAAGAAAATTATACTCAGCAGCAAAGGCAGAAGCCTAAAAATGGGCGGTCAATATGGTTTTACTCAGGCGTTTCAAGTATTGTCGGCTCACTTGTGACAAGTACGGTTTTCTTGGCTGGAGGTAACTATTTTCATGATACGCATACAGCCTCTAATGCAGCACAGCCGAAAACGGCAGTACAAAGCAGCAGCCAAAATTCAAAACTAAATGTCCAAAATACCTCATATAATAAAGGATCATCAAATATTGCAGATATGGTAGAGAAATCATCAAAGGCAGTAGTCGGTGTTGTTAACTTGCAGGCTGGGAATAATGGAGACCTTTTTTCACAGGATACAACAAGCCAAAACGTTGAAGCTGGTTCAGGTTCAGGTGTCATTTATAAAAAAGAAAATGGAAGTGCATATATTGTTACCAATAACCATGTTATTGAGGATGCCAAGGAAGTGCAGGTTGCACTCTCTAATGGAGTAAAAACTAAAGCGAAGATTGTTGGAGCAGATCCTTTATCCGATTTAGCCGTATTAAAAATCGACGGAAGCAAGGCTCCTGATGCGCTCAGCTTTGGGGACTCCGATTCCCTGCGAGCAGGGGACCAAGTGATTGCAATCGGCAATCCTCTTGGACTTGATTTATCTCGTACAGTTACAGAAGGTATTGTAAGCGCCGTAGGAAGGACAGTACCCGTTTCCACCTCACAGGGTGAATGGGAATTGAACGTTATACAGACAGATGCAGCCATTAACCCTGGAAATAGCGGAGGAGCCTTAATTAATTCAAATGGAGAGGTAATTGGCATCAACAGCATGAAGATCTCAGAAAGCGGCGTGGAGGGCTTAGGATTTGCACTGCCGAGCAACGATGTGCTTCCAATTGTTAATCAATTGATTAAAGACGGAAAGGTGAAGCGTCCATATATCGGTGTGAGCTTGTCAAACTTGGATGAACTGCCGCAGTATTATCTCCAGAATGCACCTAAGAACTTGAAAAGCGGTGTAATGGTTACAGGAGTCGATCCTAAATCAGCTGCTGCGAGAAGCGGTATCCTTGAGCAGGATATCATTGTTTCAATCAATGGAAAGAAAGTCGCGAATTCGTCGGAGCTAAGAAAATATCTGTACACGAAGGTTGGTTCAAATGATAAAGTAACCCTGGGTGTTTACCGGGGCGATATTAAAAAAACTGTAACTGTGCAGCTTGGAAATTAAATTACCATAAACAAAGAGAGCAGAAGTAATTTGCTCTCTTTTTGCTGTTATTTAGATATCAGGAATTAATAAAGCTTTGAGGTCCGCATAGGGGCGGCTGCAAGATTTACTATAGTACCTTGCTAATTGGAACGGAAAGCAGCAATGTGAAGTGTGGCAGAGCCCTGCGAAAAAAATTTTTTTATGGTGATTAAGGAAAAATTCATTCCTTTGAAATAGTATTATTCCAACGATCTTAAATCTGAATTATCTGTAAACAATACCAGGCCTGCTTGTACACTTCATGTTTCAAATATATATAGGGTAATTAATTTTTTTGAAAAAATAAACTGATGCACAATAATAAAATAAATGCAATAGCATATAATGAATTATATATGAAAACTATTTGACAAATTTGTGAACAGAAGTAAAATAGAAAGTACAAAGGAGATGGAAAATATGGATGAAAACAAAATGAAAGCGCTGAATATTGTGAGAACTGCTGCAATCCTTGGCTGCTTATTAGGTTTTGGTTTATTTGTAATTGGCATGTTTGCAAGCGGTTTCAATTACAACCACATAGTATCCATTACGGGAATTATGATCGCACTTAGCTCTGTTTTTGTCTTTGGAGGAGCTCTTATGATTTTGCTAATCAGTGAGGGCGGACCATTTAAGCAAAGAATAAAGTAATGAATAAAGATAAGCAATATGTAAAAAAACCCTGAACGGGAACGGCCCGTTCAGGGTTTTTTCTTTTAGCATCAAGCTGCAGGGCGCAAGGCCCTGCAGCTTTTTAGTTGTAGTTTAGTACTTGTATCCCCAGATCATGGCGAATAGTGTACCAAGGATCGTTACAATACCTACGAATAAAGCATAAGCGACATTCAAGTAGATATGAGACTTATCACGTGATTCACCTACGTGCATGAACATAAGAAGCTGGACGCTTGCCTGTGCAATAGCAGTGATAAGCAAGATAATCATGCCAGCTGTAAAAGAAAGGTCAAAATAGTAAACCGCCAAGGCAACAATTGATAGGATTAATGAGAAAACAAATCCCATTACATGGTGAGCAGGGAATAATTGTTTCATATTACATCATTCCTTTCAAATAGACGAAGCTGTAGATGAAGATCCAGACAACGTCTAAGAAGTGCCAGTAAAGAGAGAAGATAAACGCTTTGTTGGCTGTACCTGCCGTGAAGCCTTCCCTTTTCACCTGAATCAGAATGGCAAGGCCCCAGAATACACCCAAAGTAACGTGAAGTCCGTGTGTTCCAAGCAATGTAAATAATGCAGAAAGGAAACCGCTTGTTTGAATTGTTGCACCATCATGGACATATGTGACAAATTCAGTGATCTCAGTGCTTAAGAACCCAAGGCCCAACAGCAATGTGATGATAAAGAAAGTCATCATGGCTTTCTTGGAACCATGGCGCATGGCGTTAATTCCAAGGCCGATGGTGAAACTGCTTGTAAGAAGCAAGGCAGTTTCAATTAGTACACCTTTAATCTCGAATAATTCATGTGCGCTTGGACCATTACCAAAACGGTTTGAAAGCGTGAAATATACGGAGAAAAGGGTGGAGAAGAGGGCAATTTCAGCCCCTAAGAAGATCCAAAACCCCAGTACCTTTAACCTGTTTTCCTCTGTGCTGTACTCAAGAGGAAGTGAGTTATCTATTTTCATGCTCTGTCACCTCGCAGTGCATTTTCTGTTCTTTCAATTTCTTCTACAGAGATATGGTAGCCATGGTCACGTTCGAATGAACGGTGGATCATAGTACCGAAGATTACTGCTACAGCAACGATTGCTGGAATCCACCAGCTGAATACTGCAAAGAATCCGCCGAAGAAGATTGCTACACCCATGACGAAAGGAACGCCTGTGTTGTTCGGCATATGAATTGGCTCATATTTGCCTTGGAAAATAGGTGTCTCACCTTTTTTAGAGAACCAGAACGCATCCAATTTTTCAATTGTTGGTGTAATGGCAAAGTTGTAAACCGGAATCGGACTGTGAGTAGCCCATTCCAAAGATCTTGCATCCCAAGGGTCACCAGTAGTTTCTCTTGGGCTCTTGCGGATACTGTAATAGATATTGTAAACAAGGATACAGAAACCGATCGCAAGTCCAAGTGCACCCACGAAAGATACCATATTTAACGGGCCATAGCCTGTGCTTGCTGAGTAAGTGTACATACGGCGTGCCATTCCGTTAAGCCCAAGAATGAATAGCGGGAAGAATGCCACGTTGAAGCTGATTGCGATAAACCAGAAAGCAAGCTTTCCAAGTCGTTCGTTCAATTTGAAACCAAAAACTTTAGGGAACCAGAAGTGGAACCCGGCGATTACCGCAAACACTGCTCCTGGAATTAATACGTAGTGGAAATGCGCTACAAGGAACATTGTGTTGTGATACTGATAATCGGCACTTGCCATTGCTAGCATGACGCCTGTAACACCGCCGATTGTGAAAATCGGAATGAATGCCAATGAATAAAGCATCGGTGTAGTGAAAGTGATTTTCCCTTTGCGAAGGGTGAAGAGCCAGTTGAATATCTTAACCCCGGTAGGAACCGCGATAGCCATTGTTGTAATGGAGAAGAATCCATTAACCATTGCTCCGTGCCCCATTGTATAGAAATGGTGAGCCCATACTACGAAAGAAAGCAATGAAATGGCAACCATGCTTATTACCATGGATTTGTAGCCATAAAGGTTTTTGCGTGAAAATGCTGAAATAATTTCACTGTAAATACCGAAAGCAGGCAGGATAACGATATAAACCTCAGGATGTCCCCATACCCAGAATAGGTTGGCCCAAAGCATATCCATACCGCCGTTTTGCATTGTAAAGAACTGTGTGCCAAATTGACGGTCAAACATCATAAGAGCAAGTGCTACAGTCAATACAGGGAAAGCGAAAACGATAATTACGTTTGTAACAAGGATAGACCAAGTAAACATTGGCATTTTCATTAAAGTCATGCCAGGTGCTCTCATTTTCAGAATGGTGACAAGGAAGTTAATACCTGTCAGCAATGTACCGATACCGGCAATCTGAAGTGATAGAGAGTAATAGTTATTTCCTACTGTAGGGCTGAACTCTTTGCTTGCAAGCGGGAAGTATGCAGACCAGCCTGCGTCAGGAGAACCGCCGATAACAAAGGAAATATTGAATAACATAGCTCCGGCAAAGAAAAACCAGAAGCTTACAGCGTTCAAACGAGGGAATGCAACGTCACGCGCTCCGATTTGAAGCGGAGTAACAACGTTCATTAACCCAATAATAAATGGCATAGCCATGAACAGGATCATGATGACCCCATGAGTTGTAAAGATTTCATTATAATGCTGTGCATCAAGCAGGCCATTATCTGGCATAGCAGTTTGAGCACGCATCAATAGTGCGTCGACGCCTCCGCGGAAAAGCATAAGCAAGGCGGCTAAAATGTACATGACACCGATACGTTTATGATCGACAGTTGTCAGCCACTCGCGCCAAAGATATCCCCATTTCTTAAAATAGGTTAATCCTGCAAGAATAGCGATTGAAACGACAACGATACTGACCATGGCTCCGTAAATCATCGGTTCACCGGTTACGAAAAATTCGTCCCATTTCATACGTTTGTGACTCCTTTCTTATTGTTGCTAGAATAGTGGTTCATATTAAGCCACATTATTTATTTGTCGTTGCCCATGTCCATTCCATCCATGTCAGAAGACTTCATATCTGCATCTCCGCCATGGTGGTGGCTGGCATTTTTACCCTCAGGTGCCGGGTTGAATTTTAAGTGAGTAGAAGTGAAAGTCTCACGGCCAACGTGCTCAGCCTTAAGAAGTTTGTTAAATTTAGATTCAGTCAGTTTAGGGGCTGTACTTTTCACATCAGCAACCCATTTCTTATAATCTTTCGGTGAAAGTGACTGTGCTTCGAAATCCATGTCAGCAAATCCCCGTCCTGAGAAGTTGGAGTTTCTGCCCATGAAAGAGCCTGGTGCATTAGCAACTAAACGAAGTTTATTCACCATATCGCTCATTGCATATTTTTGTCCGGCAAGCTGTGGAATCCAGAAGCTTGAGATCGGACCATAAGAATAGAGACGGAATTCAATTGGTCGGTTTGTAGGAATGTTTACATAGTTAACTGTCTCGATATTTTCTTCCGGATAGCTGAAGTGCCATTTCCAGTTAGATGATGCAGCATAGATAACAACAGGTTTTTGTGATTCATAACCCTTAGGAGTCGTTTCAACTGCATTCGTCGTACGGACCGTTACAACTGACAGTACAGCAACGATGATAACCGGAATTGCAATCCAGATTGTTTCAAGAACCTTGCTGCCCTCGTCATGCGGAGGCTCATAATCTTTATCCGCTTTAGAAGCGCGATATTTGGTTAACATAATTACAAAAAGTACATACACGACAAGTAAGATGAAAATCATGACTAAGATGGAGAAAATAATCGTGTCAGATTGCGTTTTAGCGACCGGACCCTTTGGATCAAAGATTAGTAAAGAATTTTCGCAGCCTGAAAGCACTGTGGCAATAGTGAAAATTATAAACAGGAAAGCCCATTTCATTTTCATAATGTACCCCTTTCTTATATAATGGTTAAAACAATTTGTTAGTTATTCAGAAAAAGTGTTAAACATTTCACAAACTGACGTATCTATCTTATTCCCATAGGAGAAAAAATACAATCTAAAGTTACGGAGTGTCACAAAAAGTTCATTTATTATTGGTGAACAATTGGAAGCAGAAACTAAATGCTGGATATATTTAAGTAAGTAAAATATGATGGTTGTTTAGTATTGATATTTTGTAAATCAATATTCTGATATAACTGAAATGATTAAATTATCCAACTTTTTAGAAAATAATGAATATCATCAAACGGCATTCTAATTTCCTGGCATGGCTGAATCAAAGGAAGCCATACTCTGCAATTGAAATTTCTCTATAATATGGAAAGAAAATAATTATTTCATAAAACTAAATAGTATATACCAATGAAAAAGCAGGTATCTCTTGGATGCCTGCTTTAAGTTAATTAGCAACTTGTTTCTGTATCTGTTCCAGTGCGGTTTGGTAAATTTCCTCCTGTGCTGTTTCCCTGCGTGCTATTACATTTGTCTGGTAGCACTTTCCCTGATAATCCAGTTTAACTGTTATTTCGATCACTTGTTACACCTCCGTTATAGCGGAATATTTTTTCTATAGTATATATACCAAAAAACAGCCCTCTTAAAACACATAATCCATTAATAATGGATATTTTTAAATAAGGCTGTTTTCATAAATTTTTCTGCTTTGGAACAAGGGGGTTGATTTCCGTTCCAGGATGCTCGCTTTCCGTGGGGCGGGCGGTGAGCCTCCTCGGCTTCGCCTGCGGGGTCTCACCTTCCCGCTAATCCCACAGGAGTCTCGCACCTTACACTC
>NZ_MLYQ01000169.1:0-2636 GCF_001866725.1 Bacillus sp. MUM 13 | reverse complement strand
AGGTGAGACCCCGCAAGCTATGCTTGTGAGGCTCACCGCCCGACCCACGGGAAGCGAGCATCCTGGGGCGGAAATCAACCACCTTGTTTCATAGCTGTAAAGTTTACGAAAACAGCCTTATTTTATTATTAGATACAAACGGGAAGATCGTATGCAGAGGAGGAATAGTTATGGCAAAGTTTATCAGTATTTTTGTCTTAGTATTAGTGGTGAGCATAATCTTCTTCTTCATGTTAGCTGGTTTATTTCCAAGCGGCAATTCTGCCGAAACAGCAATATATACAATCGGAACGATAACTGTAATCCTTCTCTCTTTTTTGATTGCCTTAGTGTTTCAATTGATTGAACTGATTAAAAGAAAATTATAGATTATTTTACCTTTATTATTTTGTACTTCTGTATGAACGGATACATACTTTGTATTGTTGAGTATAGCTGCAGAAAAGTAATGCCAAGCGAAATTGTCCTGCTTGGCACTGCTTGCCCATTGAGGATACATAAAGTTAGAAATGTTAAAGACAAGGCGATTTATACTGAACGATCAGCATGGGATTTTCTTATTTTAGCAGCAATCCATTCAGTGAGAAAGGAGAGGGCCAGTCTCATTGCAAATATCGTAAATGAACTAAGCGCAAGTCCTTTGCAGTACCATTCAAAAACAGAGTTTAATAGAAGTGTGAAACCCCAGAATGCAAATGTAACGGCGTGAGATATTAACGGCTTTGGGATCTATTTTGCTGCTATGTTTAAAAAACATCATGCCACCTTTTCATCTTGAATTTCCTTCCTTCTAGTAAAACTCCATGCTTTTTCATCTAATTCTCATCGTTAAATCATATGTAAGCATTAAATGCCTACTTCATACACTTTATTTCCTCTAGTTCCTCTTGAACTATTTTCAGATAATCGGTTCTATCCAGTACTTGAAAGAGCACACAAGCATATTCGAGAAAGTTTATACCGTTTTCTTTATCATTTAATTTGATAAGTATGCTGCCCTTTGGTACAGAAGTTCCCCAAATAAAAAGGTGGAATGATGCTGTTTGCAGTGTTCAATGCCTTTATTGCAGTAGCTTAATGCCTCAGAGTATTCGTTTAAACTAAAAAGAAATTTGCTTGAAATTATAGCAAATCCTCACATATATGTAGGTATTCGTTGGGAGGGGCATGTATCATTTTCTTCTTGCTTACCAGGGTGAAAAGCGGGGAGATATGATTTCTTCTGGACTTTGAAAAAGCAAAAAAGCTATGAAAATTAAGGAGCGGGACGGATGAAAAAACCGGGCCGCCTAAACATTGTTAAATGGGTACCTGGTGAAGTAACGGTTAGAGAGTGAAAAAGATGAAAAAATAAGAATACCTTGAACACTTTTCTTTTAAGCGGAAAAGTGCTTTTTTTTGTATGACTTTTTACCTAACTGCAAGAAAGTAAAAAAAGTCGTTTTTCCTATTAGTTTAAATGGGTATGTATATTATAATGTAAAATATGGAAAAAATAGATAGTTTTATTCTATTAAATGATACCCGTTTAGACATATTCATGGATTGACGGACTTAAAAACTTAAGAGTGAGAGGTGCCAGCATGGAAGTGACAGATTCATTAACAGCCGCCCATCATTTAGCTGCTTCTGCCATTGCAAAAATTGATGAACAAATCACCCGGCTAAATGCAGCGAAAGCGGATATTACGAGCGAACAGACATCTGGTATAACAGAAATCAAAGCTGTACTTGACCCGGACTTAGGGAAATCCTGGACTGGAGATCGGGCTGATAAGTTTGAGAAAGCGAGAAATAAAGCCCATAAGACCATTTCGAATATATTGAATGATGACTATGATCATTATATTAGTGAAATAGAACAGAAGATTGCATGGCTGGAAATTGAGAGAGCTGCTGTTGCGGCAGTTAGTGCGGAGATTACAGTTGCAGAAAAGCTAATTGAAAAAGGCGAGAAGCCCGTCAAGGAAGTCGCCCACTTTATTCATAATATTACAAAGAAGGTGTTTTAATGCAGCAACAAATGGAGCAAGAGATAAAGCTGAAACATGACAGTGTTATCAGCCAGCTGTCAAAGACGAAAACAGCGTTAGAAGCTTTAACATTAAATTCGCCAGCTAAGGCTGGCAGCAATACACTGGATTTCACCAGTCATTGGAAGGAACGGGAAGAACAAATTACCGAATTGCTCAAAGGGTATATAGCTGTTGTCCAAAAAAGCATCGAAGATACAAAAGCAGGCGTTGATTTACTGAAGCATCAGGATGAGGCGATAATCAGGAAATAAACAGGGAAGGGCCTGATACAATGGCAAATGCCAAAATTTATGAACATAACACACTGATAGCGGCCATGAAGGAACGCGCCAAGCAATATGAAGAACTTGAAAAGCAAATCACCGCGCTCAAAAAAGAATTCGAAGCCATTGTCAAAATGGATGATGAGCTTCAGGGAAATGGCGCCAAATCGATTAAAGGATTTTACGGGGCGCAGGGAGATCTTGCGGATGCCTGGCTGTGGCTGATTAAGGCAAACATCGCCTTTTTCAATGGAGTCAGCGGCTCTGCTGAGGATGTCAAGCTCTCAGGAGACACCGTCGTCATGGAACCTTTTCTCGAGGACGAGGTTTCAAACGG
>NZ_MLYQ01000168.1:0-2017 GCF_001866725.1 Bacillus sp. MUM 13 | reverse complement strand
CTCTTACACTGGATTTTTGCCATCCTAAAAAGGAATGAGCAGTTCCTAGACTTGGCTTAATCCACAAGAAAAAGCATCTTATGAAAAACCTTCCAATTAATGTTTGGAGGGTTATTTGGCGTGTCTTCAAAAAGTATAACACGGAAGAAAATATATATTTTAATAAGAAGTTCTTGACTCCTATTAGCTGGTTTAGTAAAAAATGGATATCAAAATACAATGGGCTTGGAGATATTTCTCCCAGCTCATTTTTATGTGCATTTTTATTTAGAATGCATAGTCTCTCAGTCTTACCTTATTTGTGGGTTCCCAAGTTCCATGACCTTAAAAACTCAATAAACATGTAAATCCTAATCAAAAATGAAAATAGCTATAAATGATAACAATTATCCATATTCACATGCACCCCCCAAAATAGGTTAGATAATCGCATTCTATCAAAGCAGTGTTTTAGCACTTCAACCTAAAAACTATTTTCGAAAAGCACGAGAATGATAAAACCTGCTCAACTTAAAAATAAATCGATTTCGAAATGTTGAACTAGTCTAAACTAGATTAATAAATAAGATAAACTAGTTTAGACTGATTTACCGATATTTCGGTTTTGATACTTCCAGTGTAGATATTATAATTTGGTAAATATAGTTAATTTTATATTTTCCATATACTGTTATTTCCAATATGTTACAATGTCGATAATCCTTCTCAACAATAACTTCTAAATTTAACAAATTTCTCGTTTTTACCCCTGGAAAGGAGGAAAGCAAATCAAAGGTTGGCGATAAGCAATATACATCTTATCGCTATAATGAATCATCGTAATGAGAGAAAAGAAAAAGGAGGCAATTTCTATTTCATTGGCGGTACTGTTTCTATAGGAAAACCATTCATATAAAGGCGCGGCTGGCTCCTCCTGATCCTGCGTGACCAACAGAAGACCTCGCCCTATCAACGTACCTTATGATAAGACGAGGTCTTCTGCTACTTGGTCAGGAGTAGCCAGCCAAATATGAATGGTCTCACTGAGTGGATAGGGAGGGGGTGAGACAGTTAAAGATAAGAGTGATAAGTTAAAGATAAAGACAAGATATCGGTAAAGATAAGGTAAAGATAAAAATAAAGTGATAAAGATAACGGTAAAGTTAAGATAAAGATAAAAGAATCTAACAAATAAACAAGCATCCAAAATCAATATTGAAAAACTGCAAGGAGAGGGAAATCGAAAAATAAAGCAGCAAGTCCAATTAAAAATCAAGAGAACTAAAGAATAAGCAATGCAGGCTAATTATAAAACGGCAAAGCAGCGTCAATACGTACAATCCGAAGTTTTGATAGTCCTTTCGTCAAAGGTGAATTTCTCCAAGGCAGAGAGAATCCTTGAGTTTTAGGAAAAGGATGATGAAAAGTGGTGTTGAAGTACTGTTCGCTAAAGCAAAAGGACTTGGATTACCTAGAGTACATCCTCAGGAATGGTATGGTCACAGCGAATCAGATTCTCCTTAAATTCAGAGAGCCAAACAGTTCCCGGGTTTATCGCCGGGTAAAGAAGCTTGAGGATCGGGGGTACTTAAAGCACCAGAGGATCGCCCACAAAGTCGGGGTCTACTTTGCCACAATCGAAGCCAGGGACCTCACCAATGTCCCAGCCACCATCCCTACGAAGGCAACGATTTACACCATGCAGCATGAATTGCTGATGAATGATCTGATTTTATACTATGAATTCCGTTCTTTAAATAAGGGGATTACGTTCCGCTATAAAAGGGAGGGAGAAAAAGGAAGTATATCTTTTTTCGGAACTGGATGGGCTTACGTATAACCCTGTGAAAACAGAAAACTGAACAATTTTATACTTAGCAAGGAGCTCAATATTCAGTATTTCTCCTCCTTTAGTTAATTTATGATAATAATACACTCAACCACTTTCAATCTAAAGAGTCTTTTATCAGACTCTTTTTAATATTCCTCACTTTAATATCCATAAGAAATCGCGTAGGGAAGGCTTTTACATATAGAG
>NZ_MLYQ01000167.1:0-4941 GCF_001866725.1 Bacillus sp. MUM 13 | reverse complement strand
ACATGTGTTCCATGACCATTATAATCTTTGTAAATATCAGGATTGCTTTGATCATCCCCGGTAAAATTCTTTCCGCCAATAATCTGCTCTTTTAAATCAGGATGGGTGATGTCGCATCCAGTATCTAAAATGGCGATGGTTATTCCGCTGCCCTTTGTCTTATCCCATACCTTAGGGGCCTGGATAAGCTCTACACCTTTTGGAATTTCAGAGGCTGTTTCGGTCTCTGCAATCACCTGATATGGATATAAACGCATTTTTCTCTCCATCTACATTCCCTCCCGGATAAAGTGAAATTGAAGGCAATTCCTGATGTAAGACTATTTTAACAATTCAGTAAATAACAAAACAGCTACCTTTGGAGGATTTTTCCCAGAAAAGTATGTGAATTGAACAGCAGATGGCCTGCAGGGAGAAGGCGCATTGCCGTAATCCTGGTGTTCCACTCCATTTGTACCATATTTCTAAAAATTCTTAATTTTTATACTTCTTTTCTTTCCTTAAAAATATTTTTCCTATATAATTCCTGTAAATCAAAAAGGAGGTGCCGTAATTGAAATTTATTCATTTGCTAGCCTTCATTCCTTTCGTAGGAATGCTGGGCGGTTTATTCTTCGTGAACAAAGTGGAGCCCTATGTCTTAGGCCTTCCATTTTTGGTGTTTTGGATTGTGTTATGGGTTATCCTGACCTCTTTTATTATGGCAATCATCTACAAGCTGGACTCAAATAAGGGGGATATTTAATTGAACTCATCATTAGTGATTCTCGCAATATTTCTTGTGATTTCCTTATATTTGGGCATTCGCGCCAAACGCGGAAAGAAGATGGATCTGGAGCAATGGACTGTGGGAGGACGAGGTTTTGGTTCGATGCTGGTCTTCCTGCTGATGGCCGGTGAAATATATACCACCTTCACTTTCCTGGGCGGAAGCGGCTGGGCTTATGGAAAAGGAGGGCCGGCCCTTTATATACTTGCATACGGAACACTTGCCTATGTCCTTTCTTACTGGCTGCTCCCTCCCATCTGGAAGTACGCAAAAAAGCATCAATTGCTTTCACAGTCAGACTTTTTTGTCAGCAAATATAAAAGCCCCCTTCTTGGTGTACTGGTTTCACTGGTAGGAGTTGCTGCACTGATTCCATATCTCGTTTTGCAGCTGAAGGGCCTTGGAATTATCGTTTCTCAAGCATCATATGGAAGAATATCTCCTGCTGCTGCTGTCTGGATCGGACTTGTTGTTATTACGGTCTATGTTATGATTTCAGGTATCCACGGCTCAGCCTGGACAGCTATTTTAAAGGATGGCATGATTCTTGTTGTTGTTGTTTTTCTGGGAATTTATCTACCCGTCCATTATTACGGCGGACTGCACAACATGTTTGCGAGCATTGAGGCATCAAAGCCCGGCTTTGCCATCTTGCCAGTGAAAGGCATGAGCATCAGCTGGTTCATTTCCACTGTGCTGCTGACCATGCTTGGCTACTATATGTGGCCGCATACCTTTGCTTCGGCATACACGGCGAAAAGTCCAGACGTTTTCCGGAAAAATGCTATATTGATGCCTATTTATTCACTTATTCTTTTATTCGTTATGTTTGTCGGTTTTGCTGCAATCCTCCAAGTGCCCGGCCTTGCTGGTGCAGATGCTGATTTATCCCTTTTCAGGCTCTCGATTAAGACTTTCGATCCCTGGGTGGTGGGGTTAATCGGAGCTGCCGGGCTATTAACCGCATTAGTGCCAGGTTCTATGATTTTAATGGCTGCAGCGACTCTTTTTGCCAAAAATATTTACAAAACAGCCAGGCCATCGGCTTCTAACAGCCAGGTTGCAGCGGTTGCACGACTGATGGTTCCTGTCATTGGCCTGATATCCATTTTATTTACCTTTAAGGGCGGAGATACCATTGTCACCCTTCTCTTGATGGGATACAGCCTTGTCACCCAGCTGTTTCCTGCATTAGTTCTCAGCTTGAGGAAAAACAATATTGTATCCAAGCAAGGTGCAGCGGCAGGCATTATAGCAGGTGTAACTGTTGTAGCATATACAACAATTTCCGGAACCACCTTATCCAGTTTATTTCCTTCACTTCCACAAGCTGTTAAGGATTTGAACATAGGGGTCATTGCGCTCGCTGTTAATATACTTGTTTTATTATTCGTCAGCTTGGCCACCCCTGCGGTACAGTTGAAAAATAGTTTACCTGAAGAAAAATCGCTGCTTTAAGCCAGCATACTGAAGGAGCCGATTCCATGGAACCGGCTCCTTCAGTGTGTTTATTCTATTACCCGTACGCGGTTATGTTTGAGTGATTTTACATAAAGCAGGCTAAACACAAAGCTGAGCACACCAGCTGCGGTTAAAATCATTCCTAATATCTCCATATGGCCCGCCGTTATTTCTTTTCCAAACACAAGACCGAGCACAACGGAAGAAAATATGGACCCTAAATATCTGCAGGTCTGAAAAAGCCCTGAAGCCGTTCCAACAAGCTCCCGCGGACTTGCCTCAAGCATCGCTGCCTGCAGGGCAACATTTCCAAGTCCATAACTGATTCCCAGAAGGGACAAAATAAGGCCCATAATTATTACGGGGACATGTATAAAGAAAATACTCATAATAACAGCTCCAAGCACCATTAAAACAGCACCTGTTACAATAGGCTGCTTTGCGCCTGACTTGTCGGCCCATTTTCCTGTAATTGGAGAGATAAAAATGCTGACTCCTGCCATGAAAAGCATAAGCAGCCCGCTTTTTTGCACACTGAAATGCATTTCATCCTGAAAATAGCTTGGCAGTCCAAAGAATAGGCAATAGTTAAAAACATTCAGCAAAATATACTGCAAATACACCCATGAAAGATCAGGATGTGATTTAAAGATCCTGATATTAATAAAAGGATCCTTTACCCTTAACTCTCTCCAGACAAATAATAAAATAAAAGCGATGCCTATAGCTCCTGAGCCGTAATGAACCGAAGTGCCAAGCGACAGCAGAAACCATAATAAACATATAAGCCCTGCTGAAAACAGGAGAATCCCCCAGACATCTAAAAGATGAATAATTTCTTTAAAAGAAGTTCGTTCTTTTTTGGAATCATCAGGAAACAGTTTCCATCCCAGCACAAAGCTAATGACGATAAATGGAAAATTGACTAAAAAGATGGCTGGCCATCCTCCCCACACAATCAGAAATCCGCCCGCAGTCGGCCCTATTGCTGTCATAGCAGAAGCAAAAATTGACAATACCGCTAATGCTGAGGCCTGCCGTTCCTGAATGTTGTTTCTCAACAGCGCCATGCCAGATGGATAAATTGCACTGCTTCCAACCGATTGAAAAAGCCTCAATAATAGCAACACCATAAAGGTTGGAGCAAATGGGGCGCCAATAGCCGAAACAGCTACCAATAGCAGCCCGAATAAAAAGATTTTCTTTCTGCCGGCCAAATCTCCCAGTTTGCCTGTTATAGGCTGTGCAACGGCACTTGCCAGATAGAAGGAAGATATCAGCCAGGATACCGTACTGAAAGTGAGATGGAAATCCTTTTGTATACTATGAAGGGCCAATGAAATCATCGATGAATTCAGCGGATTAAGCATGGTGCCCGTTGCCACTGCTGTCAGAAACAGAAAGCGGCCATTTTTGCCGCCGCGCATCATTTCACCTGTGACAGAAATTCTTCAGTTGAACGAAGCTGGCCGATCCGCGGGAAAATATACTTCAGTGTTGCCTCGTGTTCTTCCTTTGTGAAGGTAGTCATAGCATCTGTTATGAAGATTTGATTATAGCCATGCTGGAATGCTTCCCTTGCTGTGCTTTCTACTCCAATATTTGTGGCAATGCCGCAGAGAACAATCGTATCGATTCCTCTTCTTCTAAGCTGGATATCCAAATCAGTTCCGAAAAATGCACCCCACTGGCGTTTGGTTATAATATGATCATTTGGCCCAACCTCCATGGATGGGTCAAACTCCGCCCAATCAGCAGCCCGTTCCATAACTGAAGCAGCCTGGTCTGTTTTAGGAACTAGAGCGTCCTTTCCATCAAGAAAATCCACCCTCACAAAGCTGATAAAACCTTCATTTTCCCTAAATTTATCGATTAACTTTTTTGATTGTACAACCACTTCACTTCCGCCCGGAAATCCTGTAATTCCTTTTTGCAGGTCGATAATAACTAGTGCTGTCTTTTTAAAGTCTAACTGTAATGATTGCATTGTGTTACCTCCAGATGTTTTTAATTTTGTTCGAGCTTTTTCCTGTCTGCAATTTTTCTGTTTAATCGTGTCAGCAGCTCAGCAAAAATATCTTTTTCTTCAGAAGTCCATTCAAATAAAATCTCCTGGTAAGCCTTTTTACGGTCATTTTTTGCAGCAAGAAGTGCGTCTTTTCCGCTTTCTGTGATGGATAATGTACTGATTCTTGCATCTTTTTCGTCTTTTCCTCTTATTACAAATCCCTTATTTTCAAGTGGCGCAACCTGTCTGCTGACTGTTGAAATGTCTAGCTGCAGCAGGAGTGAAAGAGCACGAAACGATGCAGGCCCGTTCTGCATAAGTCCGTCGAGCAAGATGTATCCCGAACGGTCCAGGCTGTCTTTTTTTCCATCTAACGTACGCTTAAAGTCTG
Source organism: Bacillus sp. MUM 13 (assembly GCF_001866725.1). NCBI lineage: Bacteria > Bacillati > Bacillota > Bacilli > Caryophanales > Bacillaceae > Bacillus > Bacillus sp. MUM 13. Next base: position 312 of record NZ_MLYQ01000167.1, on the reverse strand, counting down.
CCCTGCGAAGAAGCATGGCAATTTCATGCTCAATAACCTCCAAGGACTCTTTCCCTGTATTGCTTCGTTTGTTTCCACTCATCTGTTATCTCCTTATCCGGAGTTTTTCATACGATTGTATTATACAACCACTTGTTTGTATGATACAACTATTTAATAATAAGGCTGTTTTCGTAAACTTTGTTGCTACCTGAACAGGGGGTTGATTTCCGCTCCAGGATGCTCGCTTTCCGTGGGGCGGGCGGTGAGCCTCCTCTGCTGCGCTTGCGGGGTCTCACCTACCCGCTAATCCCACAGGAGTCTCGCACCTTA
>NZ_MLYQ01000166.1:0-1977 GCF_001866725.1 Bacillus sp. MUM 13 | reverse complement strand
GCTAGGCGCTGGAGCTGGATTACATATAAAGCGGAAACGCCTGTTCATAGGAACAAAGACTAAGAACGCCGCGTCCTGCGGCAACATCTTTGTGACCCCCATCCTGGGGGCCTCCGACCAGCATAAGGCGCTGCAGAATAGAAGGCGCTCTTTGCCTTCAATTCTGATGTGACTTATGACCTCGAGGGGCTAGGCGCTGCAGCTAGATTAAAGATAAACCCAAGCCAAACACAAAAAAGAAACCCGCCGCATGGAGGGTTTCTATACCAAATTTTCAGTTTGCTGTGTTAATGGGTACGATATATGGTTGCGTTTAGTTGATTTTGTTATTAGCCTTCGTCAGATGTATCAAGAGATGAACCGTCTGTTTCACTGTCTTTTCCATCTATGATCTGGCCAGGCTCGCCTGATTGATCCAAGTTCTTATCAAGCAGATCGTTTTCCTCAGTTTTGCTCTTATCAGAAGAAGAAGCTTTTTCTGAAGTTGCTTTTTCATCAGAAGCAGATTGGATAGCTGATACTTGTTTCTCAAAATAATCTTGCGGGTTCAAGGCTACGTTGTCTTTGCGGATTTCAAAGTGTACATGTGTGCCGGCTTCTTCATTGATCAGGCTGCTGCCAGCTTTTGCAATGGTTTGTCCTTGCTTCACTTGATCTCCAACTGCCACTTTGATATCTGTGATTGATTGGTAACGGGTAACCACACCATTGTCATGTTCAACTTCAACTAAGTTTCCAAGCAATGCATCATCTTGTACTTTTGTAACGTTTCCGCTGAATGAAGCAACTACATCAAAAGTCTTTCCGTCGTTCATGGCAATATCTATGCCTTTATTGGGTTCAAATCTGTTATTGTAGGAAACTAATGCTGCTTCCTGTTCTTTTGCGTCTGCTTTTGCATCATAGAATTGTTTTTTGATAACAGAGTCAGTGGAATCCGCAACAGGCATTTTAATTGTTTCTAACTTGCTGTTTACCTCAACTGCAGGCTCTTTGAATCCTTTGCCAGTGGTCTGTGATTGTTCTTTGCTTTTGTCAGCAGAGTCATTATAGCTGTTCTGCATCCAAAATGCTCCTGCAAGGATAATTGCTGCACTTGCGATATAAATTGCCGGTAAAGCCCAACGCCGGTTTTTTAGGCGCTGTATGTTTGTTTTTTTGGAAGTATTCTTTTCTTCCTCTCTCATATTTATCACCTCTGCTAACATTTTGAACAGATTGCAAGGATTATATACATGAGAGATAAAAACTTTTTTACATGTATCTTTTGTTTTGGTGAATGTAATTATACATCCATTATTTTCTTTTTGTTCAGGTATGTGATATGGCCTTGTCCCTTGTGTTTCCCTTTCCTGCTATTACTGATAAAATGGCTAGTATATCTAGTGAATCTCCATCTATCCCGAATGAAGCTGGATTAGAACAATGGGCATTTATGGGCTAGTTGTCCCTTTCAAAGTAAAACCGCCAATCAAGGCGGCCTGCTGCCCGTTGATGTGAGATCAAGTAAAGGAAGTATTGCCATGAAAAATTACGCACGAATCATTTTAACCATCCTGCCTTTTATCTATATGGGTGTGATCTGGTTCTTGTCTGGCCACTCGGATAATCTGGTGATGGAGCTGCCATCATCTTCTGCTGACAGATTCATCAAAGAGGCCATGCATTTAATTGAATTTGCCATTTTGTATGCACTTTTCGCTGCAGCCCTTGCTGCCCATACAAAATTAACGGCACGAAGCAGCTTATTTGCTGCTGTCATCGCTTGCCTTTATGCACTGCTGGATGAATTTCATCAGTCCTTCGTTCCTTCACGGGATGCGAGCTTGATTGATATTGTGAAGGATTTCATCGGTATTGCGGCTGTTTACTTTCATGTCGGCTACCATTACTTCAAGCACCACCGCGGATTTTTAACCAAGATAGAGAAATTAAACACATGAAAAAGAGATGATCATGTAGTGCACCCCAAAAGTT
>NZ_MLYQ01000165.1:0-1383 GCF_001866725.1 Bacillus sp. MUM 13 | reverse complement strand
TGTACTGCACCCCAAATGTTAGACACCATCTAACAGTTGGAGGTGCAGTTTTTATATGGTTAAGTTTACTGCCCATGATAAATTACAAGCGGTCAATCGTTATCTAAACGGGAATGAGAGTTCACATGAAATAGCTAAATCTTTAGGGACTAATCATCAAGCCATTCTTAAATGGATTAAACAATATGAATACAATGGCGAAGACGCTTTTATAAAGTCATATACAAAGCATACACAACAGTTTAAACTGGATGTACTAAATTTTATGATTGAAAATGGTACATCCTTAAACGAAACGGCAGCGATTTTTAAAATACTTGCCCCTTCCACAATCAGTGTGTGGAGAAAACAGTTCGAAACACAAGGAATGGATGCCCTTCAATCAAAGAAAAGGGGGCGTCCATCCTTGAAAAAAGAATCTGATCATCATTCAAAACAATCACTTGTTGAAGGTTCCAGAGAAGCACTCGAAGCACGTATAAAACATTTGGAAATGGAGAATGAGTATTTAAAAAAGTTGAATGCCTTAGTTCAAAACAAAGAAAAATCACCAAACAAGACAAAGCGCAAGTAGTCTATGAATTAAGGCTTACATATCCGGTGAAAGCACTTGTACGACTCGCGGGCATTCCGCGCAGTACTTACTATGATTTAGTGAGACGTATAAATCTACCAGACCCAGACGCTGATTTAAAAGTTGAAGTAAAAGCAATTTATGAAGAAAATGAGGGGCGTTATGGGTATCGCCGTATTCGTGATGAGCTGGTCGATCGTGGACAAAAGGTAAATCATAAAAAAGTGCAGCGTATTATGAAAGAGCTTGGCTTGAAATGCTTAGTACGTATGAAAAAATATAAATCTTACAAAGGCACAGTGGGGAAAATTGCGCCCAATATTTTAGACCGCCAATTTACGGCAGACGCGCCAAATGAAAAATGGGTAACTGACATTACGGAGTTTAAATTATTCGGCGAGAAACTTTATTTATCACCCGTTTTAGATTTATTTAACGGGGAGATTATCACGTATACGATTGGTTCCAGACCAACCTATTCACTTGTTTCAGGCATGTTGGAGAAGGCCTTTGAACGTTTACCTGAGAACAATCAGCTACTCATGCATTCCGACCAAGGGTGGCATTATCAGATGAAGCAATATCGTCACGCTCTTGAATCAAGAGGGATTGTCCAAAGTATGTCTCGAAAGGGAAACTGTTACGACAACTCTGTCATGGAGAATTTCTTTGGAATTATGAAATCTGAACTCCTCTACTTGAAGGAGTTTGAGAGTGTTGATCATTTTAAAAGAGAATTACAGCAATATATCAATTACTATAATACTAAACGGATTAAGGCAAAATTAAAAATGAGTCCGGTACAATAC
>NZ_MLYQ01000164.1:0-4865 GCF_001866725.1 Bacillus sp. MUM 13 | reverse complement strand
TTTAGGGGTGTCAAAAACAGCTTATGATCTATTAAAGCAATTTTTCATGGAAGCCGATCGTGAATATTTTATTGTCGTTTGTCTGGATACAAAAAATCAGCCAACTGCAATTAATATTTGCCATATTGGAAGCCTGAATTCCAGTATTGTTCATCCAAGAGAAGTTCTTAAACCAGCTATATTATCCAATGCAGCATCGATTATTGTAGCCCACAATCACCCTAGTAATGATCCAACTCCAAGCAGAGAAGATATTGAGGTTACTAAAAGATTGGCTGAAGCAGGAAAAATTATTGGCATTGATTTGTTAGATCATATTGTTGCGTGTACAGAAAAATTCATTTCACTTAAAGAGAAAGGTTATATCTAATCAGAACTCTACAGACTTATTATTAATTACATCTACAATACTCGATTTATTAAAAAATGGCTGGACATATTCTCGCCATTCCGATAATGAGTTCAATCTCAATTTCGGGATAGTTGCCCATGATGTGATTCAGGAAGGTGCTAGATGCATAACCTGACAAAAATTCGGATTTCTCTGAAGCCACGTATGTAAGGATCTGCAAAAGCGGTGCCCTCTAAGTTCTTATAATAGTACAAAAGATTCGCTACCTTTCATAGTAGAGGTATGCAGAAGTTACTAGCTTTATAACATGTCATAATTCGACATGTTGTGTTAATATAAAATATATAAATACAAATAAATGCACAAAATTGGAGTTAATAGACATGCCAACATATCGAAAAGGAGAACTGTTCTGCGGTCCAGGGGGCTTATCTCTTGGGGCAAAGCAGGCTGTTGTTATAGATGAAGAAGGAAACCGCGTTTTGGATGAGAACGGCGAGGAATACAAAGTAGAACATGCGTGGGCAAACGATTTTCACCAAGACACTGTCAAAACGTTCCGCAAAAATATTCTTGAACTAGATAAAGACGATGAAGAGAGTGAACTCGCTCAATCTGTTAAGTCCGGCGATGTAAAAGAACTGGACATCGAATCTCTTCCTCCCGTCCAAATTTTTGCGTTTGGGTTTCCGTGTAATGATTTCAGTCTGGTTGGTGAAACCAAAGGGCTGGAAGGGGAATACGGAGGTCTGTACACGTACGGAATAAAGGTGCTGAACCATCATAATCCACTTGCCTTTATAGCGGAGAATGTAGGCGGCCTCGAAAGCGCCAATGAAGGAAAAGCGTTCGTCCAAATCCTGAAAGCGATGGAAGAAGCGGGTGAACATGGCTATTATATCACTCCTCATAAATACCGCTTTGAGGAGTACGGCGTACCACAAGCCAGACACCGCATTATCATCGTCGGAATACGAAAAGACCTAGGGAAAAAGTTTCTAGTTCCAGAAGCGCCTTATAAAAACAGAGAACAATGGACAACGGCAAGACAGGCATTGGAAAATCCTTCGATACCTGACGATGCAACGAATCATGAATTCACGAACCATCAGAATCAAGTGGTGGAAATGCTCTCTCATATCCGACCTGGGGATAACTGCTGGGTGGATTATTTGCCAGAGCATTTAAGGCTGAACGTGAAGGGTGCGAAAATGAGCAACATATACCGACGTTTAGATCCTGACGCTCCTAGTTATACTGTTACTGGAAGCGGCGGAGGCGGAACGCATATTTACCATTATGCTGAACCAAGAGCATTGACCAATAGGGAACGTGCCCGCTTGCAAACCTTCCCAGACTGGTATGAATTCGTCGGTGGAAAAGAAAGTGTCAGGAGGCAAATAGGGATGGCAGTTCCTCCAAAAGGAGCAAAAATCATTGTGGAAGCTGTTCTAAAAACCTTAGCAGGAGTTACTTATCCGACGGAAGAAGCAAAATGGGATGAAGAACATATCCAGGAAATGCTGAAAACAGGCGAAAACAAAAAGAAGAAGCGTTCTGGAAAAGCCAAGAAAGAACAAGCAACAAAAGGGCAGACAGCGATGGAGTTGGAAGAAACAAAGTCGTAAAGGAGCAAAACGATGTTCTGTATGAATGCTGCGGTATTTTAGATGTATTCCGAATTGAAGAACCACCAAAGCACTTATCGAAACAAGAACAACTGATTTATAACCGACTTTGCGATGTGGAATGTTTAGAATGTAGAAAGCAGTATTTTTCAGTTCCTTATGACTTTGGTAAGAATTTGAATGAGGTTAGAGGAAATATGAAAGAGGTTTACTCCAAAGATGAGTAAACCTCTTTTTTAATCTGAATATCTATCATTTCTAGTAACAGTTATTTTAATATCCCAATTCCTCAAGTGAGTGTACGCCTTCAAGTGGGAATGGCTATCCCGCCGGAATGGGCTAAAATAATTATTCAAGCAATCTTAAAGTCATCTACGGGGGAAGCATATGAAGTGGAACTAGGCATATGGGAAAACGAGTTAAATGAAATGCTGTTGACCGGTAGTATTAAAAAGCGCACCGGTAAGGTAAAGAAAAACAAGGAGTTTTATTAGGATAAACTTCGCTTATCCTTTCAGAAAATTAACAGAAAAAAACACAATTTGAATTTTAACAAATAACGCTTGGTTTGGTATTTAAACCAAGCGTTATTTTCATATTCATGATACTATTCCTTACCACATAAAACTGCATGCTGACTTTATTCTTGCAAATAGATTTAATTTAACAAAAAGGAGTTTTTAATTCATGATCAAAATTGAAACAATAGGTACAGTTTTAGAAGTCGCAAATGTTATAGAAGGCTTATTTAATCATATGGAAATAATTGTTACAGGTGAAGGTGCAGAGGAAGTAAGTGAGAGTGTAATAAGAACGTTAAAGAATTTTAAAGATGCTTATTCAGAAGAAAAGAGAGAAGAAGGTCAATATATTAAGATATATGATTGATTATGATGTAAAGTAAAGGCATGAGTACGATACAATATGTACTCATGCCAAGAAAATTTTATTTTTTTGAAATTTCATAGATATCCGTTTTATTTATAATATTTCCACAAGTAAATAATTTATATAAAACTTCCGGGCTCAATTGTTTTTCTCGGTGAAGTTTTAGCAGGTAAAGCAGATCTTCTGCAGAAATTCCTGCCCCTTTTGCACCGGTTTTGTTCTCTATTCTGCGTAAGTTTCTGACAAAGTTTTTGCCAAAACTGTCTGCAATATAAAGAAAAAAGTTGGCTTTGTAAGTAGGGATATACCCGCTTTCTTCTCAGATATTCGATTAATATGGTCATTTGGTATACTATAACCGCTCTCAGCCTTACAATCAATGATTCCAGTTAATGCAGAGACGTCAATGACAACATCAGGAGATTTTCCTTCTTTTCCTGTCCATCTTGCATTTTTTTCTCCAAGCAATTCTTGAAAAATCTTTGTTGTTGTTATCTCAAAGTCCCTTGCAAAATCTCTTCCTCCTTGGGAATAAATAATGTATTGTTCGGAGAAGTAGTCAGAAGGGTCTTTTTCTAGAACATCATTCAAAACTTTTATTGCTACCTCTTCAGGAGTTCCGATATTCTTGGCAATTTGACTGACAAAATTCTTATCAATCATTTCAATGGTTAAAGGGTTATTTTGAAATTCTTCTGCAAGTAAAAGTTTTAACCCTACTTCACCGCCTTTTCGATTTGAAGTTTGTGTACGAATAAATTTCGATTTAGTTAGATCCATTCCTAAACGTTGCTGATATTCAATTTCCAGCCCAGGATAATATTGAATTGTTCTAGGGTTTTTATTAAGCCGCGCCTCTAATTCACTAATTACATATAGATCTGGCTTTATCCATAAAGCACCTTTTGAACGTTCGATAAAGCCGCTGATTTCAATATTATTAATGAATGTATTGCGATGTTATTAAAAAGATCACTTGGCTCCAGTTGATCTTTGTTTTCTCTGTGTTCGGCGATAAGCTGAACAATTTTTTCTAAATCCTGGTCCTTTTTAGCAATAGGGATTACATATTGGGCAACTTCTTTTTGGGTTAGACGGATTAAACCATCTGCATCTATTATAGATCCGACATCTATTAATGCATCTTCCATCAATAGCCTAAACAAAAATCGATATGGAAAAATTTGGTTTTCTTTATTCATATTAATTGACGCAGAGTAAGGTGATGGATACCGAAATTGAAACATTTGATCGGTAAGGATTTTGGCTGGCTCCGACGAGGTAAGCATTTGTTCACCTTGATGGGTCAACTGGATGCGGCCCTCTTCATCAAAGTAATAAAAACCTAAGGCAGCTATTAATGCAATGTCTGTACGTGCTCCTCCAGGATTTGCATCTACAAACCCATCGAGAGACTTTCCCCTTAGACCGCTTTCCTGAAGAATCTTATCCCTTTTTTTTGTGATTGGAGCGGTCTCCTTTCCACTTGGCACCAATGATTCCATTGTGATAATCCGATCTGATCATTTCCTGTATGGTAACCCATTTCCTTACAGAACGAGGTATCATCCAGTAATACAGTCCATTTGTGGCAGATTCCTGTGGAATGCCTTTATTGCTATTTTTTAGATTACCATATCGTTCCACTTCACTTTTTTCAAACATTAGACCGTTTTCGGTGTCTCTAAAAACTTAAGTTTTTTTTCGTTTGCCAGCTTTATAACTGCTAATTGCGATTTCAACAAGATCTTAGCTACATCGGCAACTGAAAGTAGTTTATCATGGCTCATTAGATTCACTCTCATAACAATTTAGTATTTCTTAAATTAATTATATAACAGCCATTTTTTTAATTTACAGCTAATTTTATTTTTACAGCTAATTTTTATTTTTGGGTAATAAAACCTTTTTATAATTTTTTTGAAAAAACATTTTACTTGAATTTGTTATGATAAAATTAAATTTGTCAAAGTTTTTTAATAATAGAATTTAAGTAT
>NZ_MLYQ01000163.1:0-2479 GCF_001866725.1 Bacillus sp. MUM 13 | reverse complement strand
ACATTAGATGCAGAGCAGATTCATTTTGAAAAATATGACTTAACAGCAGATGATCTGAAAAAAATTCCGGCAGACTTCATTTGTGCTGCTTCTCCTGATCATGTGAAGGACGGATACGATGCTGTTCAATATTTGAAAGAACTTTATACAAAAACGATAGCCTTTGAGTTTCAGCATGTTAGCGATCTAGGCGAAAAGCAATGGCTTACAGATATGGTTGAAACCGGAAGCATGTTCCCGGAGATTACAAAAGAGAAAAAATCTCTTCTGCTGAAAAGGCTGACTGAAGTAGAAAACTTTGAGAAATTTTTGCACCGTACATATGTCGGCCAAAAACGGTTTTCTATTGAAGGCTTAGATACATTAGTTCCGATTGTCGACGAATTGATTTCTGAAGCAGTCCAGGACGGGGCTTTTAATGTGAATATTGCCATGGCCCACCGCGGACGTTTGAATGTCCTTGCACATGTGCTTGGGAAGCCATATGAAGTGATTTTTTCTGAATTCCAGCACTCTCCAAATAAAGATCTTGTTCCATCTGAGGGATCGATTGGCATCAATTACGGCTGGACTGGCGATGTTAAGTATCACCTAGGCCTTGATAAGCAAATTACAAAAGAAAATACCCAAAAAGCAAGAATTACCCTGGCCAATAATCCGAGCCATCTTGAAGTGGTCAGCCCGATTTCTGTCGGATATTCACGCGCTGCACAGGAAGACAGGACAAAGGCCGGTTATCCTGTGCAGGATATAACGGGTTCGATGGCAATTTTAATACATGGAGATGCAGCTTTCCCTGGTGAAGGCATAGTTCCGGAAACCCTTAACTTAAGCCGTTTGCGGGGTTATCAGACCGGCGGATCCATCCATATCATTGCAAATAATATGATCGGTTTTACCACTGAAAGTGAAGACTCCCGTTCCACAAGATATGCAAGCGATCTTGCTAAAGGATTCGAAGTTCCGATTGTGCATGTAAATGCAGATGACCCTGAGGCCTGCCTTGCAGCTGTGGCGCTGGCATATAAATACCGCAAAGAATTTAAAAAGGATTTCTTAATTGATTTAATCGGCTATAGACGCTTTGGCCATAACGAAATGGACGAGCCGCTTGTCACCCAGCCGCAAATGTATGCTCTTATACATCAGCATAAAACCCAGAAAGAAATTTATGGGGAACTTCTCCTGAAAAATAATGATATTTCTCAGGAAGAAATCGATGACATCGAAAAACAAGTGGATTCGAGGCTGACAGAAGCATATAGCAGGGTATCAGGCGATAAACCGGTGGAAGGTGCAGAATGCAACCCTCCTGAAACGGTTGAACATGGCCTTCCAAAAATTGAAACCGCTGTAGCGGAAGATGAACTTAAAAAAATTAATGAAGAGTTAGTTCAATGGCCGGAAGGGTTTACAGTCAATAAAAAACTGGGACGCATCCTTACCCGCCGCCTTGATTCATTCACTGAAAATGGAAAGATAGACTGGGCCCATGCTGAAACCTTGGCATTCGCCTCCATTTTAAGTGATGGTACGCCAATCAGGCTGACAGGACAGGATTCTGAACGGGGAACATTCGCACAGCGCAACATTGTTCTTCATGACAGCGAGAATGGCCAAACATATTCACCGCTTCACAAACTTGAGTCTGCAAAAGCTTCTTTTGCTGTCCATAATAGCCCGCTCACTGAAACAGCAGTGGTAGGATTTGAGTATGGATACAATGTTTTTGCACCTGAAACACTTGTTCTTTGGGAAGGGCAGTTTGGGGATTTCGCAAATACAGCACAAGTGATGTTTGACCAGTTCATTGCAGCCGGACGTGCTAAGTGGGGCCAGAAGTCTGGGCTTGTCATGCTGCTGCCTCACGGGTACGAAGGACAAGGGCCAGAGCATTCAAGTGCGCGCCTGGAGCGCTTCCTTTCCCTTGCAGCTGAAAATAACTGGACTGTTGCAAACTTGAGTTCTGCCGCACAGTATTTCCATATTTTAAGAAGACAAGCCAAGATTCTTGAAATGGATGAAGTAAGGCCGCTGGTACTTATGACGCCTAAAAGCCTGCTGAGAAACCAGGTGATGGCATCAGAGGTTTCCGCTTTTACTGAAGGTGAATTCCAGACTTACATTGAACAGCCGGGCCTTGGCGAAAACCCTGATCACGTAGAAAGAATTGTGTTCTGCACAGGAAAGCTCGCCGTTGAACTTAGCGGAAGAATATCTTCAGAGGAAAATCTGGATTGGCTTCATGTAATCAGGATCGAAGAAATTTATCCATTCCCATTTGAGGAAATCCAGAAGGTCATGAAAAAATATCCAAACCTGAAGGAAATTATCTGGCTGCAGGAAGAGCCTAAAAACATGGGGGCATGGAACTTTGTTGAACCGAGGCTGAATGCAGCGGCACCTCATGGCCTGAATGTTTCTTATATAGGAAGAAAACGCCGTTCAAGCCCTGCAGAGGGAGATCCGACTGTCCATA
>NZ_MLYQ01000162.1:0-6430 GCF_001866725.1 Bacillus sp. MUM 13 | reverse complement strand
CACTTTCTCCTTTGGCCACATCCAGGCCCACTACTGGATTCAATTTCATCTCTCCCATCGATGTACTCGCCAGTAACCCCTATACCTCCCTGTAGTTCCATAGCTTCGCTTGTTATACGAGATCTTGTCCCAACCAGCCTCAAACATCTTTCTACAAGTAGGGGGCGAACAGTTTAGTTCACGAGATCTTAGTCCCACGCACCCGTACGTTCTACCCTGGCTACTGACATAATAGGTCCTATAAAAAAAAGAGCCAACCAGTAAAAACTGGTTAACTCTATAATACGAACGCACCCGTTAATTTAAGTACAATACTTCACAAACTAACTCAATGATAAAGGCAATGTCAATTAAACATTGCCAAAATTCTTCTTGAATAAATTAATTTTCTGTTCCTAAAACATCTGTATTTGGGGGTTCGTATCCCATCTGTCGAAGCATTGCTACTATTTGCCCTTTGTGATGAAACTCATGGGTAATCGTGTGCATTAGCAATTTACCAGGAGTAATAGATATTTGTTCAGTTGCTTCTCTCCAAGGGATTTTTCTATCAATTAGCACGTTTAAATTATGTCCATGTAGTTCTAATAATTCATTTACAATTAAATCCACTTGATCAAATCGTGCTATTATTTCCTCTATATTGAGATTATTTAGTTCTTCCCTAGGAGTAAGTGGCTTTTTTGTCTTCAATAACACAAATGAGCCCAGCCATGCAACATAGCAATCTGCTATATGAACTAATGTGACTCTTACACTTTGCCAACCGAAACCATTTGTATGAGTAAAATGATTAGGATCTAATTTCCCACAAAAATCTAAAAGAGTTCCTCTAGTTTCTCGAACCCATCCATACTCGTGTTGAAGCATCAAAACACCCTCCTTTAACAATTATAACTACTTATTTCAATACATGTATAGAAAACCCTTTCTTTACTGGATATTCATTTATTAATAAAAAAGAGGCTTTCATATGTTCAAAATTCTTGTGAAATCTCCTTTCATAAATTAAGAAAAAAGATTCGCCGTAATTGTATTTTTTAACATAACTGCCCCGTTAGCACAATATGAATAAAGCTATCACACAGATGGATCTTTAGCTATTTCCTATCAGTGCAAATAGTAATATTTTTACATAAAAAGTATGTTGCAGCGTGTTTTCATCAATCTTTCCATTCCTTCTCACTCCTTTGTTGATTGACAAAAGATAAAATGGTCATTAGGATCCCAAACGTGTATTTGATCAGCACGGTACCCTCTTAGCCATAACGCACCATTAATTCGTCTAAGATAAAAACCTTTTGGAAAATCATAATCATAATTAAGTATCTTCGATGCTATTGTGATAGAGCCAAATGGAGCTTGATTACCAGTTAAAGGTTTTTCCGAGTAACCTTCAGGTTGATCTAAATACTGAAGTCGCAGAAAAGGCCAAGCCAAGATCCTTCGCTCTTTTAAACAGCAGGTCCGTATTAGCGCCATCAGGAAGACCGAGATTACCGACGGTTAGTTCAACGGTATTTAGGCTGTACTTTATTTCAGTAGTCGTAAACTGGTTATCAGCTAGGAGTCTTTTTCCGGACTCATTAACCAATACGGAGCATTGCTGCAATTTCTGGATAAGCTGCGATTTTGTCAGACCGCCAATATCTACTGTTCTTATAACCATTTGACAATTAGGATATATTTTTTCATTCTCTATATACATTCATAATAACTCCTTATATCAGGCTATTAAGTCGACATATCCGAATAATTAAATATTCCTCAATTCTCCCCGTAAATATCCTTGTTCCACTAAACTGCCCGTTCATTTTAACATAAATATCCAGTCGTATTTAAATATAATCAGGTGTAAGGTAATGGTCATCATACCATTTCACTATAAATCAACCTTTACTTTTAACATAGCCTTATTACAGATCCTGAGGAAGTCCGACACTGCTCTATAAGAAAAAAATGTTCCTTAGGCACATAAAAAAGCCCGATCTAATGACCGAGCCCCACTTACCTCTTAAAATTTGTCATATTTCCTATTTTGATTAACCTGGAAAGAGCATCATCACCTTGATTATTCAAAGGAGTCTTTTCTTTACGTATGCTTTTGATATCTTGAGCAGAATCACTTGCTTTTTCAGGTTTAGCATCCTCTGTTTGGAGAGTTTCTCCAAGATATGGCTCACTTCCCGCAATGGCTTGTGCTAGATTCCTGCTTCCGGGATTCCCGAGGACCAAAGAAAGAATATTATAGAGTATCTTTTTGCCCTCATCCGTTTTCAGCAGCATCAATTGATCATTAGAGAACCAGTCCATGGGAAGATAGATTCCCTTTTCCTTATGAATGCCATTTTGTACCTTAATGCCGTCTTCTATAAGCTTGGACATAAGTTCGTTGCGGCTGCTGAAGTGCTCCAGCAAATCATTAAACTCCTCCGCCCAGGGTATGGAGTTTTGAGGTGTATACTGAAAGCCCCTTCCAGGAGTAATTTTTCCTTTTATCAAGTAAACCACCACCTTTTAGAACACACTAGCGGATACAATTTATGCTTTTTGTGACTGCTTTTCTATCTGAGAGATAATGTTTTTCAAAAGGTAGGCTTTACTCGTAAAGAAGCTTGCTTCTTCAAGATTAGGCGGGAATAAGCAATCGTCTTCCTGCATGTCTGCAAGGTATTGCTGTGCGAATAGTAATCCCCCGCCCACCATAATCATTTGGCCTACATTGGTATCCACGAAATACCTCAGTACCTTATCTTTCACTTCTTCCGCGTACGCTTTTGCATGCTTGGCAACGATTCCGGTAATATCCCCTGTCTTTGATTGCCATGTTGCTTTAAATACTGGTTTGTATTTTGGATTCTTTAATAATTTATCAATCTCAGGTTTGATGAACTTCCTCATAAACTCTTCTCTAGTAAACGTGATTTTAGGAACCTGCTGCACCCTTTCGAACCTGGAACGGATTGAATCAAATTCCTTGAGTTCTATAGCTTCCTGCATGATGTTATCAATATATTTGTTCGTTCCGATAAAGTAGTTTGTAGACTTTATGGAGTTAAGTCCATTTTCGTCATATAGAGCCAAATCCAAAGTGCCCGCTCCTAGGTCGGCAATAGCAAATTCATTGTTGATTTTGGAAGAGAAATCCGTTTCTACGATTTCACCATTAACCAAATCAAAAGCCAATGCTAAATAGCTTGTAACACCTTCCACATTGAGCTGAACTTCCGTGATATTTATGGTTACTGTCTTCCCCTTGTAAGGTCCTTTTATGGAAGTGATTTCATGTTCCCCTAAAAATATATTAATCTTTTCAGATGAAGCCTGCTTTGCCTCCTCTATCGGCAGTCCAAAGCTTAATGGGACATTCACCCTGTCCTCTTTGCCTGATTTCCACGCTGCCATAGCAAGGCCTGCCAGGGTCGTAACCACATGGATTTCATTCCCTAATTTATCTTTCACTTCACTGCTGGTCTCTTTCAGATTTTCTTTTTTGCCTGTAGCAATTTGAGCATATTCCCCCACTGTGTAAAATGCATTGGTCCGGTTCTTCGGCAAAGCTTTGCTTTTAATTTGGAGATGAAGGATCATATCTTCCGGAAATGACTTATCCCTGCTTTCCTCGGCGATATCTTCCGCGGTCGTTTCAGCATTCTCTCCTATAATACTTGCTATATTTAAGGAAACAAAATTTCCGCTTTCGTCTATGTATGTCACTTTGTTAGAAATATTACCGCTATCAACACCTGCTAACAAATAGTCTTCTTTAAATAGAAAGTCTAATTTACTCATTTTTCTCTCCCCCTACAACCTAGACTAATCTAGATTAGTTATTAAGTATAATATAAGTGTTTTAACATTCAAAGTCAATCAATAGTTAGCGATATTTTATCGTTAACTATATTTTAACTATCATATATTAGCGATAAATTCACATTACTCTAAATTTATCGATTCGATTATTCAGCCAGCGAAAATAATCAATCCCTCCGTTAAGTCATTGTTATCGGTAAATCATCGACATACATTAAGATAATAGCGTCAAACTATCGTTATCTATACAGCAGCGTTATGAAATAAACTGGCGCAACGGAAGGTTTTTATCATTTTATTTAGCGATTAGATTTGTATAGCGGTAAATTAACTTTATCTTGTTCCTATCGATAGCTTTAAATCCATTAAACTAGTTTAGACCAGTTTAATGGATTGTATCTATAAACTAGATTAGACTAGTTTACATTTTAATTCCCCATCATACTTGTAATTAAAAAGATGACGCAATATCTAACTATTATCGTTAATCTTTTAAACTTATCGATAATCCTATCGATAGTTTAAAACCGCTAAACTTTCGATAATGTTATTTTAGCGTTAAACTCGTTCATGCTATTAAAACGATCGATAATAGTGGTATAATAATTATTATTATATATCCCAGCATATCGTTGTTAATAACCCCAGTTAAAGGGAAATTGTAAAGTCAGCGTTTTTCACCATTGATACTACAATCCTTTTATTAATGATAAACTGACGTTTTAAACATATTGATAACTCAAAGATAAAGATAATAAATCGCTAAGAGGTGAATAACTGTGACAGGGCATGTTCAAGCAAATAAAGAAATGATAGAAAAAACTTTATCCTCAGATCCTCTATTTACATCTTTGCTACTGGATAAGGAATACAATGGAAGGCTATATAGTGAAAGTGTTTTATCGTTAGAACCCAATAAGATGTATTCCACAACGGAATGTTCCGAATCAATATTTCATATTGCTAATTCAACATTAAGGTATTATGTACGAATGTTGGATGGTTATTTGGAGGTATTTATTGAAGGAAGAAAAAAGAGGCTCCCATACATAAGTGTTTTCAAAATCCACATGGTTTTATTAGCGATAGAACGTGGTGAAACCATATCGGATATTCAAGTTAAGCTAGCGCTAAAATCACAGACACAGCAAAAAATTGGACAAACCAAAGGAAATAAATATAACGACGAAAACTTGGATCAGATTTTTATAGAATTTGAGAGACGGCAGCAAATACTTGTTGAAACTTTCATGAGACAAAACGGGGTTACACAATTAGAGATGGATCTTCTCAAGAAAG
Organism: Bacillus sp. MUM 13; assembly: GCF_001866725.1. NCBI lineage: Bacteria > Bacillati > Bacillota > Bacilli > Caryophanales > Bacillaceae > Bacillus > Bacillus sp. MUM 13. The sequence goes on along the minus strand of NZ_MLYQ01000162.1, from coordinate 1,318 downwards.
AAACAAGTGTAACAGATAAAAAGAGGCAAATTGAGATAATTCAGGAAAAAATCAAAAGTCACCGCTTATATCGCAAAATGGATCGTCAAGCAGGAAACGTATTGCGTAAAAGCCTGGAGCTCAATAGAAAATCATCAGGAATCCTTTCCATCTTCTCAAAGAAGCAGGAGTACAACCCTAATGTAGAAAATGAAATTCTTGTGGATGAACGAGAAATTAAAGCCGATAATCTGGAAGGACAGTATAACGGTCAAATCGAAAAGTTGGAAAATGAAATAGGGGAGGCCGTTGAGGAAATTATTCTTTTAAAACAGCGCTTATTAACTGAGCAGCAGCGCTTATCAAATGAGAGGGTATACCTCGAGGAAGATCTCGATGAATAATTATTTATATACAATCTGAAATAGCCACTGATTAGTGGCTATTTTTTATGTAGAGGGAAGCTTCATTATTAAATAATTCTTTATGTGTTGGGGAAATTAAGATACTTGTATTTAGATTATCAAAAAGGTTGTACTTATCCGCCAATAGCAAGGAATTGTGGCCTAATATGCTTAAGCTATTATAAAAAATTAGTCCAAGTTCATAGGATGATAATTGGGCTCTTATAATACCAATATAATTTTTTTTGTCTTCTGAATTAAGAATGCTCATATCAGTCTCATCAATAAACTTTAAAATTCGATACAAATTCCTAAAGTAATGGCCTAGTTTGTCTTCATTACTTTCGTAAATAGGCTTGTAGGTAATTCGGATTTTCGATAAATCAGTTTTTCCTCGGAACTCAAAATCTTTATCCATATTCCGTAAATACATTTTCTTAAAAGTATCATATAAATGCTGAAATGAAGCTCTTCCTGAAATATTGTCAATACGGTCATAAACAATTGAGTTAATAATATCATGGTGTAAATTTACCATCTGAAAGAAAGTATTTTCAAACCTTTGAATAGACAAGGTTTTATTTTGCTCAATAAATTCTTGTCTTGTTGCTTGCATCTCCTCTTTTTGTATATCTAATTGCTCTTTTTGCATCCTCAGCGTAACAAGAAGAGCTAAAAAACTTACAAAAGTTAGTGTGGGAACTAAAGTCCCAGAAGCAAAATCACCAAAAGGGCCTAACTGTGTAAAATCGAGCCATTTTATATGGCTGTTAACCAAAATTATACCTAACAAGGGTAGGACCCAGAGAAACCTAACCCAACTCCAAACAATTTTTAATTCTGGAATAAAAAAGTTGTCTTTGGATTTTTCTCTTTTTTTTTCTTTTCCCATAATCTCCTCCTGATGTATATGACAATCTAAGTCTATTTTAGAC
>NZ_MLYQ01000161.1:0-6527 GCF_001866725.1 Bacillus sp. MUM 13 | reverse complement strand
ACTTTTAGGGGTCACTACATTGTCGGGATCTCTTTTTTGCCTCAGAAAGGAGCCGTATCCACCAATTCCAGCTCCATCTGACATTTCAAATCCTCCTTTATAATGGGAGTGTTTTACATCGGCAGGTTCATATTATGTTTGAATAAATGAAATGACAATGGTTCAATCAATTTTAATTGTTCCGGAATTTCCTTGGTCGGACACAGTGAACCAGCTCTTCCTCACTTTCGAACATTTCAATCCATTTTATGCTACGCCTGTTTAAGGCAATGTCCATTTGATTTTTGAAAAATACTAAACCTTTGTTACAATAAGCCGATAATATTAGTTGGTTAATAAAATAAATCATTTTGTTACTGGGGTTGACAATGGAGAGCAACACATTCAATGATGAATGGATATAGCAAATGGTAAAAGTTAGTATTTACACAGAACAGCGGACTTGAGAGAAGCAATATTAGATAAATACCAAGCGCATACAGTATTCGAGATGGAGGTAAACTTCACCAAAGCGGCAGCCTATTCTGAGTTCGATTGAGTATCGTGTATTTGCATCAATGGGGCAACAGAAAAAACTGATGTTAGAGTTTAATGACCCTGTGTTGGATTATCACACCTACCGGGCATCTCGTATGTTCTCGATTCTTTATTCTCTAGTATCAAAGGCACTACGTTCAAAAGCAAAAGGTTGTAACTTCGGTTTGCCATACGGAATGGGTGACAGTTCACTATGTTAGTCATAAGGGGACTCAACAAAGGTATCTGGATTAGACGTACGCTCTTCCAAGGGCAAAAAAAATTGAAGCCTTCTTCTAACGGGTTCGTGATGAAGATGTGGCAAATGGTTTCACATCAACTCACTTCGGACGTAGACGTTACATCATGGAGGGATATTCTCTGTTCCTCAGATATGGCGTCTGCAGGTAACCACAGAATTCTGGGGAAACTGCAGCTGACATTAATAAAATCACTTGTAACAGGTTATTCAACCGAGCGGTGGATGTAGGTGCTGGGTCTTATACTATTCAATGTTCGTGCATGATGAGTTGTTGGTAGAGGTTCATCAATCTATTAATGCATACTATTTCTTCAAAGCATGGCGAGAAGAGATCTAGTTAGTGGACGGCTTCTGCAAGCTACATGCAGGTACAGGGGTAGGGATGTCTGGATGTCTTGGTACGAGTCTAAAAAGCAAGATTTGCCAGTTCAATATATTGAAGAAGTCATCTGCTCTTACTACGATGATATAAAACATTCCTAAGTTTTTAAGACTATAATGGGTACGAAGAATATAAGGTTCGACGTGCTAGTTTACTAACAGAATATAATCCTATTTAGTAAGGAAATTATCCCTTCTGAAGGTAAGCATAAAATTTAACTATTAAATGAGTATCTGACTATATTTGCTCAGGGGGTTTGAACAAATAGCTTTTGGTAGTTGGTGATAGGTAATGAGAGAGTAGTAAAGCGGGAACCTGCTTTACTACTTTTCGTTTACATAAAAGGTTGACCGCTTAGACATAGGATTATCGGGGGTAGGGTAACTATGATGAGGCGGGTTTCATAAAAGGAGTGTTTCAGTTGAAAAGTAAATATTCATCTCTGAGTTTAGCCTCAATTTTGTCTTTATTAATCGTCATATTACTTGTACTATCAGTTATTTCAAGCGTTTCTAAAACAAAGAAAGCGACTGAAGATTCAATATCTCAATACAGTAAGCATTTAACGGAGTCACTAGCAAATAAGGTAAACTCAGAAGAGTATGAAAAATTCTTAAACGCTAAGGAAGAAAACGATGCTTACAGAAGTGTAAGAGAACAATTGAATTCTTTCAGAGAGCTAACCGGTTCGCTCTATGTTTATTCTTTAGAGTATTCAAATAATAAAGTGAAAATATTAGAATTAACTGTAGAAATTATGGATACAGTAAAACATTTAACAGTTAGGAGAGGATAAAATCTTCCCTAACTGTCTTTTTATTTTATAGTCCAATAAATTGTTAAAACGGAGTGGCTTCTTTGCCATAAACACAATATTGACTGTAGGAATGCCAATCCAGATTCAGGGTTAAAAAGGGATTCACGGGAACAGGTGATAAGTTAGCAATGTATGCGGTGTATGTAAATATGGCAAAGTCAAATTGTTCAAAGAGGGGTTCTTCCTAGCGCAAAATGAAACACTTAATTAGTAACATGGTATAGATGTATTCCAGAAGAGTCCATTTGGATTTATGCTTTCTTCAATGTCATTTCGCGTACAGCTTAAAGTGTATAAGGGATATCAATGATTGTTCTATTTCCGCTCACGTTCTCTCTAATGCATTTGTACCCGCTCATTCAATGCTTTACTGCTTCAATGGTTTGTGAAAATTTAATCCTATCTACCACCTTGTACAGTTGTAAGATCTAACTAACTCTGGAATCATAGGCTGGGACTTTGCAATCTCTTATATTGGAGCATAAGCTATAGTGTCCATTTTTGCTCCAAACGTGTTTATATGCGCCGCACATAAAAGAAATGGTAAAATAATGAATATCTTCGAAAAACACTGCCAATGGATTTGGCAGTTATCTTTTTTTAAAAAAAGGAATGATTATTATGGCAAATATATTAATAGTAGATGATGATCCGCATATCCGGGAATTAGTACATGTCATCACGGTAAAAGAAGGCTTATCAGCTTTAGAGGCATCAGACGGGGAAGTGGCTATTTCCTTACTTGAAAAAAATAAAATTAATTTGATCATACTTGATATTATGATGCCAAAAATGGATGGCTGGACGTTTTGCCGCAAAGTACGTTCCTATTATGGAGATACATTGCCAATTTTAATGCTTACTGCAAAAGGGGAAACGGCTCAAAAAGTAAAGGGCTTTGATCTTGGTGCAGATGACTATTTAGTAAAGCCGTTCGCTCCAGCTGAACTGGCAGCAAGGGTAAAGGCACTTCTAAAACGCTATCAAATTAGCCTATCGAATCATATTGAAATTGGAAACGTCGTAATCAATCGCGAATTTTACAAAGTGTTTATCGGAAATGAAGAGATTACACTGCCATTAAAAGAGTTTGAGCTATTATTTAAGCTGGCAGCACATCAAAATAAAACTTTTTCAAGGGAACAATTAATTGAAGACATTTGGGGATTTGATTATGAGGGGGATGAGCGGACGGTTGATGTTCACATAAATCGCTTGCGGCAGCGATTTTCTCATGAGTCTTCTCCTTTTAAAATTACCACCATCCGGGGACTGGGTTATCGTTTGGAGGTGAAATAATGAAGCTGTCTCTAATTATGAAACGGTTTTTGGGTATGCTTGCGGTTGCAGCAATGCTACTCATATGCTGGTCCTTTGCATATTGGATTACAGCGTGGTGCTACAATTGGTTCCAGATAACGCCGCGCGAATTTATCAGGCAGTTAATTAGCTCCTTTTTCGGATTTTTCATCTTTGGGTGCTTTATATCTATTTTGAGAAAAATCCAATGGGTTAAATCAAGACAAAACAAATTTTTGGTCCCTATGATCCAGGCTATGAAGATGATGTCGGAAGGAAATTTTAATATCGATCTTTCTTTTTATAAAAATCAGTTTCTCGAGAACAAGGATAATGATCACCCCTATTATCAGATCGTAAATAGCATTCATCATATGGCGGAAAAATTAGGTGAAATGGAAGGAATGCGCCAGGAGTTCATTTCGAATGTGTCACATGAAATTCAGTCTCCCTTAACATCCATCAGCGGTTTTGCACATACGCTGAAGAATGAAGGGTTAAGCCAGGAACAACGAAATCATTATCTGGAAATTATCGAAACAGAAAGCATAAGATTATCGAAATTAAGTGAAAATCTATTAAAGCTTACTTCATTGGAATCAGAACATTTACCTTTGGAACGGAAGAAGTACAGATTAGATCATCAGCTCCGGCGGATTATTCTTGCTAATGAACCGCAATGGATGGAGAAAGAAATAAATATGGATATCTCCCTTGAGAATATAACGGTTTCTGCTGATGAAGACATGATGGATCAAGTATGGATCAATTTGCTTCACAACAGTATAAAATTTACGCCAAAAGGAGGCACCATCTTTGTCGAGACATACAAATCTGTGGAAGGTTTCACTGTAAAAATAAGAGATACAGGAATCGGCATAGAAAAGGATGCACTTATGCATATATTTGAACGTTTTTATAAAGCGGATGAGTCGAGAAGTAGGGACACTGGAGGAAACGGACTTGGCCTCTCCATCGTCAAAAAAATAATTGATTTGCACAAATATATAATTGAAGTAAAAAGCGACATTGGAAAAGGGACAGAGATACATGTAGTTTTGAAATCTCGCCATTGACACACCCGCATAGGAGGAGTTTCGCTATAACTCTGGAATAATTTGTTTATTCTGCTAAATTTAATGTTATATTTTAAAGGTGAGTTAATTTTAATGAAGTTTTGATTACTTGCTGAAATTTGCGGAAAAATAGAAGTGAGGGGATGAAAATGGTCCAAAACAAAGAAACGCCGGAAGAAAGAAGAGAAAGAATGAGGCAAAAGGAAGTAAAAAGTCCTTCAAGGCAGTATTCACGGAAGCAATCTTTCTGATTTAGTTGGCGGTTTAAGCTGGAAGGGTACTGGGATTCTTATTCTTGTAATCATTATAGGACTTTTCATCACTTCAATATTTTTTAAGTGAGACCTCCCTTTTTTTATTATGCACTTCAAAATACCTGAAGCATGTGGTCATACCTCACTTTACACGTTGTACGTTGTACGTTGCATTCGTCGATTACTAACTGTTTCGTGTTGTAATCCCTTCATTGTATATAAGGATTATTCAGTATCATCTTAAATGTCCAATCAAACTTCGTCATTTAAAATATACTGAACTATCTCTATATAAAGTGAGGTGTTAATTTCAATGGGATATTGTTTTACTACCCGCTCAACAGTCCATTTAAAGGATATTCATTGGAGCGGCTGCGAAGATACATGTATTCCTGACCCTTGTTGTCCAGAAGAGCCTGCAGCAAGAATTGTTTTCGGCATCAGCCCGGCTACATTATGTTCTTCGCAGTCAGGAAATGGAGACGACACTGGGTTTATTTCGGGCCAGGTTTTCATTAATGGAAGGCCTGCAGAGGCAGGGGTTATTGTTAGTTTATCAGTAAGTAACCCTGCACTTGGCATCTTCGTCCCAAGTGCAACAATCACCAATGAATCTGGATATTTTACAGCCGTATTTATTTCTAGGAACGGACCGGGAACAGGTACAATTATTGCTACACTGCCGGATTGTCCTGGAACAATGGCCACTTTGCCAATTACTATTATCAACTGTACTCAAAACAATGCTACTATTAATAGTTTTAATGCTTCTTTAAGTACCATCTGCACTGCCGGTACTTCTACACTTACTGGCCAAGTTTTCGTTAATGGGAACCCTGCAGGTGGGGTCACGGTTCAATTTCAGGTAAGTGGAAATAACCTGGGGAGTGTTAATCCGTCTTCTATTACAACAAATGCCAATGGGGCTTTTACTGCAACATTTACTGCTGATGGCAATACAGGCCCAGCTGTCATTACAGCAACTATACCTTCATCTGGATCACAAGCAACAACGACCGTTACCATTAATAACTGTCCGTCTGCACCAATTATTACTTCTTTTATCGCCGATCCTCCTTCCATATGCGCATCTGCTGGAGGGAGAAATACGTCTGAACTTTCGGGGCAAGTAATTGCTAACGACAAACCGGCCGCAGGTGTAACAGTCTTATTTGAGGTGGATGACCCTAACCTTGGAAGCGTCAATCCCGTTCAATTTAGAACGGATCAGTCAGGATTGTTTAGAACGGTATTTACGGCTAGAGGCATTTCAGACAGAACTGCAAACATTACTGCCTCCCTTCCTGAATCAGGATCGAAGGTTACAGTGCCAATTGTTATTAACAACTGCTGATGTTAGTATCAATTTTATTCATAAAGCTTGTCAATGCATAAAAAAAGGAGTTGCCCTCTGCAGCTCTTCTTTTTGTTAGGCTTTTTTTAGCTTACAATCATAACCCTGAACTTGGTAATGAATTTACCGATTCTCAACGAGCACAAATATTTGCTAATGAAACACCTGAAGGATGTATATATGGCATCATAGTGAAGTACCAGGGAAACTGGAATTAGTGGATGAAGAGATACATGCAGAGACAGGACATACTGGTGGCAGAGAACTATGGGGTGGTGGTTTGGAAAATAGGTAGAGTAAATAGATTTTAGGGTGAATGTATCAAATAGACCTTTATAGGTTCAATTACAAGGTGGAAATATTATTATCAAGATACCCCTATAATTCTTACATACTAATGAACCAGAAGTTGAATATTTGAATATTTAAAAGCTTTCTAAATAAATTAAAAAAATATAATATAAATAGCGAAGATATAAAAATCAAAATGTCGATAGGATTTGCTTTTGATGACCATTCCATAGGGTAAATGGTGAATGTCTTCCTTAAAGCTGATAAATATATATC
>NZ_MLYQ01000160.1:0-1295 GCF_001866725.1 Bacillus sp. MUM 13 | reverse complement strand
TTGAACCTGTGCTTTTATTTGATTTCTTCGGTCTTGGTGCTCGAGTTTGATATCATTTGTGAAATTGTTACAAAGGTAAGGTCTTTTGATCGCAGTTCATCCAGGATTTCAGGCAAAGCTTTGTTTGTCTGCTTGGCGGAGTCTGAGGCATGGAGCAGTACGATATCCCCTTTGCCGGCCTGGTTGACATTATTTACAATCACCTTGACCCCTGGGTTGGTCCAGTCCTTGGAATCTACACTCCAATGAACCACCGTGTATCCCATCTTCTCGCTGATTTTAAGAAGCCTTTTGTCAAAATGTCCCGTTGGAGCCCTCAGAAATTCAATATCACTAATATTCAATTTTTTGAATACCTCCTGTGCCTTGGAGATATCACGTACGATTTCTTCATCCTTTAAGTCGGAATAATCCTTATAGGCATAGCCTAGCAACCCGATTTCAAAGCCTTCTTTGCTGATTCGGGCCACGGTATCAGGGTGCCTTTCTGCCCAAGCACCGGAAAGAAAAAAGGTTGCCGATTTTATATTTTCTTTTTTTAGCGTGTTCAAAATCGGTATTGCCCGTTCATCTCCCCAACCAATATTAAAAGTGAGTGCAACATTCTTTTCGCCTTTATAAACAGCCTTTGGGCCATCTGGCGAAGAAAAGACAGGTATTTTAACATCTTGCACAAAAAGGAACCAAGCTGCTGCTAAAGAAGTCAGCAGAATCAGGGAAAGCTGTTTTATGGTTCGCGCGTTAAGGACCAAAAAGAAATTCAATCATCATCACCTCGTCCAGTTGCTCTTGTCTCATCCTATGTGTTTTTCATAAAGATATGCCAAAATTGAAGGGAGGTATTATAAAAAAAAGATTTATGGAAAAAATAAGGTAAAATGGGTTAAGAGGTGAAATGATGCTTGGATTCGTGATAAACGAAAAAGAAAAGAAAGAAATGGAGTACATCGTAAAAAGGGAGCTGGACGAAATCCTTTTTGATTTGCAGGATGACAGGATTGACCATATTGTTAAAAGAGCGATGGAAGAAAGATATAAAATCCTTTTTAATTTATTCAAGCGGGTAGCGCCGTCAAATGAATGCATGAAATATATGAGGATCACTCACGGTTAATGAGGTAAGAAAATAAAAATGATATGTTTTTGTGAAAAAAGTTGTTGACCGCTGAAAAAAAGGCTGATATAGTAAAAAAGCTGTTGTTAACAAAGCGATTTTAAAATAAATTTTAAAAAATATTTAAAAATTTTATTTTAAAATGTTGACGGATAGCTAGAGATTTGGTAAGATATTAAAG
>NZ_MLYQ01000016.1:0-64613 GCF_001866725.1 Bacillus sp. MUM 13 | reverse complement strand
AACATTTGGGGTGCAGTACAGAATAGGCAGCATTTTTATTTTTAGCTTTTTCTTACAAAATGTTATGAGGTGCTGGAGTGAAATTAAACGAATTTATGCATCAAACATTCCCTGATTTAGAACTAAAATCACCTTTGTTTTATAACTGGAATACCAGCATACGATTTGAGCTTGGGGTTGAATGGAAAAGAGAATATTCTTATCCGAACAGTCAATATGGGGAGGTATGCTATAAAAGGGTCATTACATTATTTGAAGCTCTGCATTCTTCTGATGATGATATTTTTGTAATTATGGATGTAAATGATTGTGATAAAGGAAAATACAGTAAACGTAAATTCAGTAACTTTTCACCGTATGTTGAGAAGCCGCTTTTGTATAGGTTAAAGCACGAAATAATGTTCTATTTATATCAGGAGGATGATCAAGAAGGAATATGTAGAACTCACAGGTTTTCTCTGAAGTGCAAAACGGCTGATTTGACATACAAAGCTTTGTTAAAGGCTATATGCAATCAGGATCTAGGTATAAAACCAAGGATGCCTCATAGCGTGTATTTCATTAATATAAATAAGAAAACCATTTTTCACGTTTATGATGACAGAGGCTGTGATGTATTGGCAGCTTCAACTGACACAATAAGAGGGATGTATGAATTATATAATGATTGGATATTGGATTATGACCGCCCAAGAATTGATAGGGTATTCACCTGAAGGATGCAGAAAGGGAAACACCATTTACAGGTGTTTCCCCAAAAAATTTAACAGACTATTTTTGTTTAGAAGATTTTATCTTGGCATATAAAAGCAGCATCCGTATTCCAGATCCAATGTCCAGTGTGGCCAAAAGGATGAGAAATAATGATATGAATCCCCATCCAGAGTGAGAGACATGCTGAATGGCATATACTGTAAATAGAATGCCTAAGCCGAAATAAAGGATCCCCATAGCAAGCGGTGATTGCTGCCGTCTCATAAAAACCCTCCGATGATGCCTTGCATATGTTTAGCATTTTGGGCCATTTTTTCGATATCCTTGCTGAACAATTGCAAAATAACAACCAATGTATTCATTGCCACGTGGGCAAACATAGATACCCAAATTCTTTTCGTTTTATTATATAAGAATGCAAACGAAAAGCCCATTGCCGTATAAAGCAGAATATGAACGAATTCCATATGGGCAAGACCAAAAATGAATGAACTGATTAATGCAGACAAAAAGAAATTATAGCGCTTATGAAGTGATCCGAAAATAATTTTCCTGAAGATGATTTCCTCAAGGATCGGCCCGATAACGGAACTGACAAAGATGACCCACGGCACCTGTTTGATAAGCGTCAGGATGTTCTGGGTATTCTTGGAGCCCGGGCTGATGCCAAAAAGCTGTTCAAGATAGGACGCGATGGACTGAGAAAACAAGGCGAGAAAGATCCCTGCAACCGCCCACATAATAGACACAGGAATGGAAGCCTGATTTCGGCTGTTCCTGCTTTCTCTCATATCATGCCTCATAAAGAATAAAACAAGCACCAGTGCTGCCAGGAAGCTGATAACAATCCAATATGCCCCGGACTTCATCTGCAGATCATGGCGGGAAGCACCTGTTAAGGCGCCAAGCATCATAAGGATGGGTACGCCGACAAATCCCGATAGCTGCATGGCGATATATGTGATGATGACAAACCAATATTCTCTTTTCAAAAATGAAAACTCCTTTAATAGAAAAACTTCCTATATTCTTCTAGCAGTCCATGCTGCAGAAGATCCTTTAAACAGCATAACAGTTTTTCCTGAAAGTGTGCGAATGTTTTAAAAGGTACAGTCCTTAAAATGATTTTTATAAATAAAAGGGTACCAAAAAAACACGGAGAACTCCAATGAAAGATTTGCGGACAGCCTATTTGGCGCATTACCTGAGGCTATTCCTATTACGATATAGCATTTCCTATTTTCCGCAGAAATTTATAAAAAATTTTTGATGAAGATACTTGCAAAAGATGGATGATTTATTTAATATAAGAATTGTGTTAGCACTCGTTAGTGCAGAGTGCTAATAATCTAAAACATTTAACCAAAGAATTTGAGGAGGTTGTTTCACTTTGTTAAAACCATTAGGTGATCGCGTTGTTATTGAACTAGTTCAATCGGAAGAAAAGACTGCCAGCGGTATCGTTTTGCCGGATACTGCAAAAGAAAAGCCTCAAGAAGGCAAGGTTGTAGCTGTCGGAACAGGCCGCGTGCTTGATAATGGCGAACGTGTTGCTTTAGAGGTAGCACAAGGCGATTTAATTATCTTCTCAAAATATTCCGGTACTGAAGTGAAGTACGAAGGAACTGAATACTTAATTTTACGTGAAAGCGACATTTTAGCTGTAATCGGCTAATTTTTAGCGGCATACTTAACGAATCATACATTTAAAACCATTAGGGAGGTAACTTATACAATGGCTAAAGATATTAAGTTTAGTGAAGAAGCTCGCCGTTCCATGCTTCGCGGTGTGGACGCACTTGCAAATACAGTAAAAGTAACGCTTGGACCTAAAGGACGCAACGTGGTTCTTGAGAAGAAATTCGGTTCTCCATTAATCACAAATGACGGTGTTACAATTGCTAAAGAAATCGAATTAGAAGATGCATTCGAAAACATGGGTGCCAAGCTTGTTGCTGAAGTTGCAAGCAAAACAAATGACGTAGCTGGAGACGGTACTACTACTGCAACCGTTCTTGCTCAAGCTATGATCCGTGAAGGCCTTAAAAACGTAACAGCGGGCGCTAACCCAATGGGAATCCGCAAAGGTATCGAGAAGGCAGTTAACGCTGCAATCGAAGAGTTAAAAGTGATTTCTAAGCCAATCGAAGGCAAAGCATCCATCGCACAGGTAGCTGCCATCTCTTCTGCTGACGAAGAAGTTGGACAACTGATCGCTGAAGCTATGGAGCGCGTAGGCAACGATGGTGTTATCACAATCGAAGAATCTAAAGGATTCACTACTGAGCTTGATGTGGTAGAAGGTATGCAATTCGACCGTGGATATGCATCTCCATACATGGTTACTGATTCAGATAAAATGGAAGCCGTTCTTGAAAATCCATATATCCTGATCACTGACAAAAAAATCACAAGCATCCAGGAAATCCTTCCTGTTCTTGAGCAGGTTGTACAGCAAGGAAAATCACTTTTATTGATTGCTGAAGATGTTGAAGGTGAAGCATTGGCAACTCTTGTTGTGAACAAGCTTCGCGGAACATTCAATGCAGTTGCTGTTAAAGCTCCTGGATTCGGTGACCGCCGTAAGGCAATGCTAGAAGACATCGCTGCTCTTACAGGCGGAGAAGTCATCACAGAAGAAGTAGGCCTTGACCTTAAATCTGCAACGATTGAATCTCTTGGACGCGCTTCTAAAGTGGTTGTTACCAAAGAAAACACAACGATCGTTGAAGGCGCTGGCGAATCAGCTGCCATTTCAGGACGTGTTAACCAAATCCGTGTTCAATTAGAAGAAACAACTTCTGAATTTGACCGTGAAAAACTGCAAGAGCGTCTTGCTAAATTAGCTGGCGGCGTTGCAGTCATCAAAGTTGGTGCTGCTACTGAAACTGAGCTTAAAGAACGCAAACTTCGCATTGAAGATGCCCTGAACTCTACTCGTGCAGCAGTTGAAGAAGGCATCGTATCAGGCGGAGGAACGGCTCTTCTGAATGTATACAATAAAGTGGCTTCTCTTCAAGAAGAAGGCGACGTGGCAACTGGTATCTCTATCGTGCTTCGTGCAATCGAAGAGCCTGTACGCCAAATCGCTCACAATGCCGGTCTTGAAGGATCTGTCATTGTTGAACGCTTAAAACGCGAAGAAGTCGGCACTGGCTTCAACGCTGCTACTGGCGAATGGGTAAACATGATCGAAGCTGGTATCGTTGACCCAACTAAAGTAACACGCTACGCTCTTCAAAACGCTGGTTCAGTTGCAGCTATGTTCTTAACAACAGAAGCTGTTGTTGCTGACAAGCCAGAAGAAAATGCTCCTGCAATGCCTGACATGGGCGGCATGGGCGGTATGGGCGGCATGATGTAATAAGTCTAAAAATACTTGGTACAAAAGGATTTTTAGGATAGTTATAGAAAAGTGCTCATAATTGATATTAGAAAAGGTCTTCCATCAGTTTAGTTTAGCTGATGGAAGACCTTTTTGGCATTTTCTTAGTTATGAAAGAAAATGTTCATGGGTGCAAAAATACACAGTGTTACTATGGTGAAATTTCATAATGGTACATATTAGATAGCTATACAATAAGTCTTCCAGTTGTTCGTTTACTCAGGAAGGCTTAACAATAATGTTACGTGGCTAAATTTAGAAACATTCTTTTATTTCATTTACTTCACTAGTTTAGCACCTAAGTAAAGAAAAGTACTAGCTGTCCAGGCAAATGAACGGTCTCTCAATGGTTCTCCTGTAATGGCATTGAAGTTTTCCGCAAATCCGCTCATTGATGTCAGCCGGCAGTATCTATCTGCAATTTCCATAGCTAGCTCTTGTTCTCCACTATCCTCCAAGGCATCCACTACAAGAAGGGTAGTCGGGCCCCATATAGCTCCGCGCCAGTATGCATCATCTTCATACAATGGACTATCAATCGCTTCAGTAGCGATACCCCATTGTGTTAAATAACGTTCACTAGAAAGCAGTTTGATAATGTTTTCCTTAGTCTCTTTAGGAAGTCTATCCCCCAAAATGATTGAAATGAGAGGAAGGATACTGTAGCTATCTATTATTTCCCCGTTAGCTGTAATTTTAGCAACTGGTAAGTTACCTTCAATAAAATAGGCACGGAAGGCTTTTGTTAAGTTATCGGCCATTTCTTGCCATTTTGTCTGCTCAGAGCTCATATCCATTTTGCCGGCAACTTCAGACAGCATATCCATTGCTTTTATAAGAAATGCCGTCAGATCAGGAGAATCAACAACAATCGGCAATTTAAATACCGTGCTGTTATCCTGTCCAGAATCATTACCGTGATGATATTCACAAATCCCGTCCTCATTTGAGTCCTTGTAGGATAAGTAGAAATTCACCTGTTTGCTTACATATTGATAAGCCTGTTCTAATTGATCAGGAGAAAAGTCCATTTTTTTCATCATTTTAGAGAAAAACAACCCCTGTACAGGCGGTTTCATAAAGTTCCAGCGTATGGTTGAATCAGAAACGGATCCCGGAATTTGCCCAAGCTCGTCTTGATGATCGAACAATACGGCCATTTGATCCCATGCCAAATCATTATCGACTCCTGCCAAAGCTACAGCATTAAAGCAGTGATCCCAGCTCCATGCTCCAGGAAAATGATGATTCGAAGCGTACATCGTATACCGTTTTAAGTATCCTTCGGGTCTTACGATCGATGACCATGTAATATAAGCCGCTGGTTTAAGAGCTGCTTGATAGGCAGCAGGGACTACCAGCTGATTATCGCAAAAGCTCTGAAAGTTTTCACGGCTTTTTTTCAGCGATTGATCGAAATCATATTCTTTCCAGTCTGGTTTCAACACATGGGTCGGGATGTCCTGAATAACGCATAGAAATTCATCCTTAATGGATGACACATCAATAATAGATATATTGTCAGCCTTGTTCATGCTTCCGGTTTCATCGATGTGGATGTTCTGCTTAAGAGTCACTGAGCCCTTGGAACAAAAAATAAGATATTTAGTTAAGTTTTTATAGCTGTTGACGATGCAAAATTTTTTATCATCTTTGCCAAGTAGGTAATTATATTCAAAATTATAGAGGGGCTGCGTGTCGAGCCGGAATCCTATCTTTTCTCCGGTTCCTTTTACCAACAGCTTCGATTCTCCATCAAAACAGATAGAAACCTCTCCTCCTTCAAATGTAAGAGTAATTAGGTTGTAATCAGCCGTGTAGCTATAGTCTACCGGTATTCCATTTTTTATTGGTATCAATTTAAGTGAATTCATGTGAGGTTTTGATTTACCGTGTAAGGAACGTAAAAAAAGGCCTTTTTCGGAATCGTTTTCACTTTCTTGATAAGAAAGTGATAGATAGGATCCAAAGTAACTAAATGGTGTGTGGGCTAGGTTCATAAGTGATATCTCCCTTCTCTAACTTGTTTAAACAAGTTTCACTACTCCTCATTATAGATATAATATATCCCTAGTCAAGAAGATAAAATTCTAAATTATTGGATGGGTTGTCTCAGTTTGATATCCAGTCGTAATTATGTATTAACTTTAAAAAATGTTGAGTATGCAAGGGATTTCAGGTAAGCCTTAACATAATTGATATAACTGCAATGAAAGCGCAAAAATGATTGTTGACAAATCTTGTTTAAACAAGTTAATATGAAATCAATAAAACTTGTTCAAACAAGTTGCGACAAATATTTCTAATAGACAGGCCCTTTCGTCTAATCGATAGGAGTTCAATGGAGAGGTTGAATACCATATGCAAGATTTGAAACAGAGTGTCGAGCAGATTATTGAAAGCATCGGCGGGGCAGATAATGTCCAAAGTGGTACACACTGTGTCACAAGATTAAGACTCGTTTTAAATGACCAAAGCTTAGTTGAGGTTAAAAGGCTAGAAGAGATTGATATAGTAAAAGGAAGTTTTGATGCAAGCGGTCAATTCCAGGTGATTATAGGTCCTGGGTTGGTAGAGAAGGTATATAGAGAATTTATCTCGCAAACTGGGATTTCGGAAAGCTCCAAGGAAGAAATAAAAGAAGTGGTTAATCAAAAGAAAAATCCTATTCAGAAAGCCATTCGGACTTTGGCAGATATTTTCATTCCAATCCTGCCGGCTATCGTCGCTGCTGGATTGTTAATGGGGTTAAATAATGTCCTGTCTAACCCGGGAATTTTCTTTAAAGGCAAGTCCTTTTTAGATGTATATAGCTCTTGGGCTGGTGTTGTCGGGGTCATCAATGTCATCGCAAATACAGCGTTTACATTCTTGCCGGCTTTGATAGGCTGGTCTGCCGTAAAAAAATTTGGCGGCAACCCTGTTCTGGGGATCGTGTTAGGGCTGGTGCTGGTTCATCCTTCTTTGATGTCTGCCTATGAGTTTGCGGCCGATCCAAGTAAAGCGGAATATTGGCCCCTTTTTGGAATGCACATAGCGAAAGTTGGTTATCAGGGTCAGGTTATTCCAGTCATCTTTGCAGCATATATATTAGCTTTTTGTGAATTGAAATTAAAAAAAATCATACCTGAATCCATTCAGTTGATATTTGTTTCACCAATTGCTCTTTTGGTGACGGGATTTATTACTTTCGCAGTGATCGGTCCTATTACGATGGCAGGTGCCAACTTGATTACAAACAGCATTGTTTCCCTATTTCATACTGCACCTGTATTAGCGGGAGCTATCTATGGTTTTATTTCCCCGCCTTTAGTCATTACAGGAATGCATCATTTATTTTTGGGAGTCAACCTTCAAATGGCCGGTTCCCTTGGTTATGTAACACTTTGGCCGGTTGGGGAAACGGTAACAATGGCTCAAGGTGCAGCTGCATTAACTATGTTTTTCCTTCTTAAGAATAACAAGAAGTTAAGAGGAGTCGCGCTCACATCGACTGCATCCGCATGGATGGGAATCACTGAGCCGGCTATTTACGGAATTAACTTGAGATTCCGTTATCCATTCGTTGCCGTCATGATAGGAAGTGCGGTAGGGAGTGCTTTCCTTGCTTATCAAAATGTTAAGGCCACTTCTGTCGGAGTGGGAGGCGTCTTGTCTTTCCTTTCTGTATTCCCTGAGAATTGGGTTTCCTATTTTATAGGAGAGGGAATTTCGTTTGTGATGACCGTTGGTTTAACACTTATATTCTATCGCTTTAAAATCTTTCACTCGAATGACAATTTACAGTAGAAGGAATAATTGAACTGATAGGAGTCTATTATGAGTGATTTTTAGACAAGTACAATTATTTTAATCTACCCAAAACAATCGTTTGATTTTAATACTATGAATCCCTTACTCTTCCTAAAAATGAATAAGTAAATGTTGCACATGGATTTTTCATGTGCAATTTTTTTAAGTTTTTCTATTAAAATCATTTATGATAAAATGAAATGGATAAAGTTGAATACTTAGGTGCGTGAAGCATGACAAGAACAAAATACGATAAAATATATAGAGATCTGAAGGATAAAATTGAAAATGAAGTTTATGCTTATCAGGATTTATTGCCTTCAGAATACACCTTAATCAAACAATATGAATGCTCCCGGAATACAATCCGCAGAGCGATAGCAAACCTTGTTTCAGAGGGATATGTACAAAGCCTCCATGGCAAGGGTGTACGTGTGATTTATGAGCCATATCAGCAAGCTGAGTATATACTTGGAGGAGTAGAAACCTTCAAGGAATCCTCTATCAGGAACAAGAAAGTGTATGGAACAAAGGTCGTTTGTTTTCAAGAGTTAGTAGTAGATAAAGAAATAAATAAAATGACATCCATTCCTGAAGGAACAGAAATTTATTATATCCAGCGATTAAGGCTGCTTGACGAAAAAGTATTAATTATTGATCATAACTATTTTAGGAGAGATGTTGTAAAACATCTAACGGAAGAGATAGCAAAGGGCTCAATATATGAATATATAGAAAACGAACTCGGCGAAAACATCGTAACTACTAAACGGTTTATTACAGTTGAAAAAGCCAATGAAAATGATGAAAAATACCTTGGGCTGAACGGTTATAATTGTGTAGCGGTAATCAACAACTATACGTTTAATGCTAAGGGAGTCATGTTTGAATTCACTCAATCACGCCATAAACCGGATTCATTTGTTTTTTTTGATCAAGCGCAAAGGATTAAAAAACCTAATTACTTGTTGTGAATAAGCTGCATGATGTAATATAGCCGCTAAGCCCTTTAGTAATGGGGATTTAAAGCTAATAAAGTCAAAATGCTAACGTATTGTTAACAATGTTTATGTTATTGGAGGTTTCTCATTAATTCAGAGAATTTTTGAGAAGCCTCTTTATTCATGCCTTTCGTTACAGGAAGATATATTTTTCTGGTGGTACTGTCATCTGAATATCCAAGTCTATCCATAATTTCTTCTAGACCCACTTTTGCTTCCGCACATAATGATGTGTGAGTATGGCGGCGTAAAGAATGCGAAGTAAGTGATTCATTTAATTTTGCAATCAATATAAAAATAAAGGAATAGATTTAAGGATTTCCTAGCTATTAACTAAAGTCAATTCCCTAATACGGAATTCGGTTTTTTAAATTTTTCTAAACAAAAAAAGTTCCATAACTCATGAATTGTGAAATGTTTTTTTTTACTAAGAGGGCAGAATAGTTCAATGAGGATTAACGTAAATAAATGTGGGAATTTAGTGGAGAGATAAGAATTTATAAGGTGCAGTATAAAATTAATTTCATTTAATTAAAGAAAAAAACTGCCCCAAAAATAAATCTTGGGACAGCCGCTTATTATAAGCGAAATGATTTTCTTTTTAGAATTACCACTCTTGATGTGTAGGCCGAATAATCATCTCATTAATGGCTATACCAGATGGTTCTTCAATGGCAAAAGCAATGGCACGAGCAATGCTTTCTACTTCAATCGCACCTTTATAAAATTCATCGATTCCAGATTTTAAATCTTGATCTGTAATGGTTTCTTTTAAATCCGTCGCGATAGCTCCTGGAGATATATTTGTTGCACGAATGTTATTTCCGCCAGTAGACTCTTCTAAGCGAAGTCCTTCTGTGATAGCTTTAACTGCAAACTTAGTTGCACTATAAACAGCACTTCCAGGGGCAATAGCGTGTCCAGCTACTGAAGAAATATTAATGATATGTCCGTCTTTTCTTTCTCTCATTGAAGGAAGAACAGCGGAAATTCCATAAAGGACTCCTTTAATATTTACGTCAATCATTGTATTCCACTCATCAACTTTTTGATTGCGTAAAAGTGAAAGAGGCATTAGACCTGCATTGTTTACAAGCACATCAATTTGTCCAAATTGCGAAAGTGCATATTGTGCCAATTCTTCCATTTGTGTATGAGATGTTACATCAGTCACTTTGTAAATAGCTTGCCCGCCATTATTTTGAATGTCTTCTTGCAGTTTCTTTAAAAGATCTTCACGACGAGCTGCCAGT
This sequence comes from Bacillus sp. MUM 13, assembly GCF_001866725.1. NCBI lineage: Bacteria > Bacillati > Bacillota > Bacilli > Caryophanales > Bacillaceae > Bacillus > Bacillus sp. MUM 13. Next base: position 54,468 of record NZ_MLYQ01000016.1, on the reverse strand, counting down.
ACTAACTTCGCACCTTTAGATGCAAGTTCTTTTGCTGTCGCCTCTCCAATCCCACTAGAAGCACCTGTAATAATAACAACTTTATCTTTCGTATTAGACATACTAATAACATCCCTTCTTGATGAAAAGTAATAAGAAGCTTAATCACGAAAAACCTGCAACTTACTCCCTTTTAGTGTTTAATTAGCATTACAAAAAAGAGTATACCCTTTAAACTTCACTTTAACGCAAGCCTTTTTTAAATTTTTATCTCTTTGTTCTTTAAATTTGCTTCTATCACGTCATACAGAGCTAATTTATAGTTGATTTGCTCTAAGTATGTGTACGTCTTCATCATTTCTTCTTCGACCTTTGTTTTATGCTGGATCATTATCTGTCTGCGTTCTTTAATGGTAGTGTCACCGTTTTTATACAATTCTACGTAACGTTTTATTTCAGCAATAGGCATCCCAGTTGAAAGCAGTGCTAAAATGAAATGAATCCATTCAATATTTTCATCACTATACAGGCGTTTCCCATTCTCATCACGCTTTACAAAAGGTAATATACCTTCCTTTTCATAATAACGTAAGGTCGATGCTGATAGCCCCGTTTTCTCAGTAATCTCTTTAATGCTATAAGTCAATTCATTTCACCCCTCGTTTGAACATGTGTTAAAGTTCACTTTAAGTAATTTTACTATTTCATTATAATTTCATCAACATATTTAGAAAAATGAATAAAAGAGGGTTTTAAATGAACCATTCCTCAGTAAAATAGGTTCTACTGTTCACGAGTTCTTTAAAGAAAATAACAAAAAAGAGCCAGGCCCAAGTTCAATTTTAATATCAGAGGATAAAATTTCATCTAATTTCTTTTAAAATAGCACCAGTGGATTTTGAATACTGCCTTCAAATATAATAATGTTAGAGAAACCTAGTAATGAATTTTTGGGGTACGATAAGTTCTTCCTTGAAAGCGTTATAAAAAGAACCTAAATCACTGTTTTCACTAAATTTAATTTCTTTTGTTGATGGATATGCAATTGAATCGAGCTACGTTTACTTAACGAAACCCTATTCTTACTCACTTCAATTGCTTTTAGATTTTGCTCTAGCTTATAAAAAAAAACTTCGTAGTCGGAATCGATATTGCAAAGCGGAAACACTTCGCCTGCTTTGTCGATGACCGTGGGCGTGTGCTCCAAAAATCTTTTTCGGTATTACAGTCCAGCGACGGTTTTGAGCGTTTTTACGAGCGTATTTTGGCGATCATGAAAGATTACGAGAAACGGAGGTCATTGTCGGGATTGAACCTACCGGCCATTACTGGCTTAATCTAGCCTCTTTCCTCGAGGAACGAGGCATTCCCCTGGTGATGACCAATCCTATGCACGTTAAGCGGTCAAAATAATTGGATGACAACTTGCCAGCCAAACATGACCGTAAAGATGCATTAGTTATCGCTCGCCTGATTAAAAATGGACGCTTCAGTTAACCTCATATCCTTAAGGAAGAGACAAGGGGGGGTACGTCATCATAAGCTACGCAGAGATCCATTGTGCATCGTATATTGAATGTCCACTACTTTACCATTATTAATCAGTAGCGCACCCACCAATGGGGCACCCCGTTGATATATCAATATTTATAGAGGGAGGAATATATATGATAATGGCAGATGAGAATTGGACACAGTTTGTTCTTGAGGGAAGTACTGATATCAACGTAAGAAAAGAAATTTTAGATTCGTGGAATAGGTGTAAGCAATTTGGCGTTTCCTATGAAAAGGAGGAAATTTTTTCACATATTATACAAAGTGATTTTGCAAGCAGACGACAAAAAAATTCCGACCTGATTAACGCCGCAGTGCCAGTTATGGAGGATTTTTGTAAACGCTTAAAAGGGGGAGGATACCTTCTTTTGCTTGCGGATGCAGATGGATATTTATTAGAAGTGATGTCCGATCATAAATCACAAAAATTAGCTGACCGGAGCGGAATATATCCGGGGGCACGATGGACAGAAGAAAATGTTGGTTCTACAGGATTATCAATTGCGCTTAGAACACGGACTGCTATGGCCACTTCAGGGAATGAGCATTACTGTTTAGCTCTTCGGGACTGGGATTGTTCTGCATGTCCTATTTTTGTTGATGGAGTTTATATAGGAGCCTTTGATGTTTGCCGCATAGGTCCCAAAAATGATTTGAAAGAGTTATTTACACTGGCAGGTGCCGGTGCCCGTGCTGTTACGGAAAGATACCGGTTTAATAAAACAAAAATCAAAGAACAGGTTTTATCAAGTGTATTAACCGACTACGTTCATAAGTTGAACGAAAAAACAGGTATTATTTCGTTTGATAAAAATGGTATAGAGTTATTCAAAAATAAGCCGGCTCAAGACTTTTTAATGTTGTTTGAAAAAAACAATTTTGATTTGAAATCAAAAGAAAAAAAAGTATTTAGTAGTTTTGATAATGGTTCGGTATTGAATGAAATGGAAGTGGATGGGAAGAAATTTGCTATCGATTCAGAAGTAATATTGAGTAAAGACAAACAGTTAGCTACCGTCCTATTTATACATCCCAAAACAAAGTTAATTTTGCCCAATACTATAGTAAGCCCCGATTATTTTGCCTTTAATACTAAAAATGCAGCTTTTGATAAGACCATACAAATGTCTGTAAAGGTTTCAAAAAGTGATGCAAGCATTCTTATTCAAGGGGAAAGTGGAGTAGGGAAAGATTATATGGCTCGTTTTATTCACAATCAAAGCAAAAGAAGGGACTATCCTTATACCGCAATTAATTGTGCAGCATTGCCGCGAGAACTAATTAGTACAGAGTTGTTTGGTTATGAAGGCGGGGCCTTTACAGGTGCTAAACTCAAAGGGAATCAAGGGATAGTTGAAGCGTCTAACAAAGGCACAATATTCTTAGATGAAATAGCAGATTTGCCATTAGATTTACAAGCTACTCTTCTTAGAACTTTGGAAGAGAAACAAGTCATAAGGGTTGGCGGTACTACACCAATTCCAGTTAATGTACGTTTTTTAGCTGCTACAAATAAAAATATGAAAGAATTAGTTGAAAAAGGGGAATTTCGAGAAGATCTTTACTATCGCTTAAACGTGTTTAATATAAAGATCCCTTCTTTAAGAGAGCGAAAGGAAGATTTAGAAAATATTTTTAATACCATGTTGTCCAAAGCTTGCGAAAAAGCGCAACGAAAAAAAATCTCTCTCACTGCAAAAGCAATTAGTTTATTTCAACAACATACATGGCCGGGGAATTTAAGGGAACTCAGAAATGTAATTGAACGAATTGTTTATCTGCACGATGAAGATACATTCGATTCATTTCATGCACATGAGTTTTTAAGAGCAGACCAATCAGCTGAAAAAACTAATGAGCGTGAATATATCACAGGCATTCTCCATAAAACGAATGGCAATCGTACTGAGGCTGCAAAGGAAATGGGTATATCTCGCAGTGCTTTATATCGGAAAATTCAAAAATATAGTATTGAGTAAATGGTATATATACTGTTCATTCGTCCGGACATAGACCGGTCAAATATACATGATTTGAAGTCGGAATCTTGTGATGAAAAATAAACAGGCCTGTTCTGATCTGGGTTTTCCCTCTATTTTGAATACTTTAATTAATTGGCATGGTAATTGCATTAATAATTAGTGTAGCCGCTTACAAGGTTAACGATTTCATAAGGGGGACAAACAATATGCATGTTGGAACAAAAGAATGGATGGCCCAGTTCCAGAAAACGGTAAACAATGACCAGGAACTCAATGTTATTGGAAAGTACTTCACTACAACGTTCCTTTGGCAGATTGGCCCAGAGAGTTACGTGATTGAGGTTTTGGAAGGGAAAATTAAGAATATTATTTCAAATCCGACTCCACTGGAACCTTGGAAATTTGCAATCCGTGGAACAGTAGACGCTTGGAGGAAGTTTACTCAGCCGACTCCACCTCCAATGTATCACGAATTATTTGCTGCCATGTTCCAAGGTAACTTACAGATAGATGGCGATATCAAGGAGTTAATGGCAAATTTACGGGCAATGACTCGCCTTCTGGATGTAACAAGAGAAGTTCAACTTACAGTAGCATAAAAAGGAGGATGAAAAATGAGTAAATTATCTACGGTTATAGGTCGTTATGTTTACGTAAATGTACAAGATGTTGAATACAAGGTTTACTTTGAGGAAAATGGTCAAGGTATCCCTCTTGTTTGTCAACATACGGCAGGTTCTGATAACCGCCAGTGGCGCGGACTTTTAGAGGATGGAAACATAACCAAAAACTTCAGGGTTATTGCTTATGATTTACCGCGTCATGGAAAATCAGATCCTCCACATACTGTTGAGTGGTGGAAGGAAGAATATAAACTTACTACCCAGTGGTTTCTTCAATTTGTTAGAAGTTTTTGTGAGGCGCTCGAACTTGAAAATCCTGTATTCATGGGAAGTTCATTTGGCGGAAATGCAGCCCTGCAACTCGCTCTTGAATATCCGGAATACTTTAGAGCAACCATTCCTGTCGAAGGGGCCGATTATACTCCAGGCTATTTCGTGGATTGGTGGAACCATCCTCATACGCATGGTGGAGAGGTTTGTGCATCTGGGACCTGGGGTCTTATGGCGCCACAAAGTCCTGAAAAAGATCGTCGTCTAACATGGTGGTATTATAGCCAAGGAGCACCAGGTGTTTTTAAGGGGGATCTTTATTTCTATAGTGTTGATCATGATCTTCGTGGAAAACTTCACCTGATTGATGCTGAAAAATGCCCTGTATATTTAATGACAGGTGAATATGATTACCTATCTACTCCTGCGGATTCAAAACGTACTGCCGATCAAATCTCTGGAGCGAAATTTGTGGAAATGAAGGGAATCGGGCATTTTCCAATGAGTGAGAATTATGAGGTATTTGTTAAATACTTAGAAGAAGTTCTTCAAGATATCTTAATGAAAGAAAAAGCATTAGTAATAAAATAGACCGTCAAGTTTTTTTTGACATCATACAGGAGAGGCGCTAAGACGTCTCTTCTGTTATTTTTTATCCTCTTATAACAGATGACAAGTATTTAAGTCAAAAGGAGATGAAGGTCTTAAAGGTGCCCGCCGTGCGCCTTATATCTCAAATCTTTAATTGTGGTGTTTCAAAGGCTTTCAACCGATTTGGTTGGGGGTCTTTTTTTATGACTTAACACTGTTTTTGACCAGCTAAACTTTGTCTTTCAATCAATCTAAGAATATTATTTAGGGACTGATTGTGTTTTTCTGTCGATACTGGCTTAAACAAATTCCCCTTACAGTTTTTATTTAGTCGACGCACAGGAACAATCATGTGAATATAAAAGATAGGGTCAATCTTTTAAAAGAATTTTAATAACAAACAGGACGGGATGTTAAATGACAAATAAAATCGTTGTTGCTGTTAAAGGTGTTATTGTGAATGAAGGGAAAGCTTTAATTGTTCGACGTCACATAGAAGATGAAATTGGCGGAGGAACTTGGGAATGTGTGGGCGGGAAAATTGAATTCGGAGAAGATTTAGAAACTGCACTTTTACGGGAAATTAAAGAAGAAGCCGGTTTATCTGTTAGGGTAGAGCGGATTTTATATGCAGCCACATTCAATACTAATCCAATGAGACAAGTTGTTATATTGACCTATTTATGTAGAAGTAAGAGAAAAGAAGTGATTCTGTCAAAGGAACACTCGGATTACAAGTGGGCAAATAAAAACCAGTTGAGGCAGCTGCTGCCTAAAGAAATAATAAGTGATTTCGATAAAAATAATGTTTTCTCCTTAGAAGTATTGAATTAAAATGCTCGTTCCACGTAAAATCTTGTGGAAATCTGCTTACAAGGCAATCATTTAAAGTCTTTATTAGCGGTGACATCTTTTAGTTTTTTATGGAATTTTCTTTCCGCAAGCTATTATTATTCATCTGAAATGCTCTTGGAATTTGTAATGCTTCCTTCGGATGTTTTAACAGGACTTATTGCTGCAATTTTCGGTTATCCTGGCTGTACATTTAGTATTGGCGGATATTCGGACAGGTGTAAATTTGCAATTAATAGATTAATAGATGAGAAAATAGAGGGAGAGGCGATTATAATGCTTAGTTACGGCTTTTTGGATTGGGCTTATAAGATTAAATGAAGTGCATGTATCTGACATACCACTATAATGGTCGATTTTTTTTGTTAGTTCATCTTTTTTTATGCTGGGGATTGTATGATCATGTGAAAAGTTTATATTGAATCTCAGTTTTTTAGAACAGCCAGTCCAGTTCATTTGTTTATATAAAGGGCATGCATGATAGAATGAAAACTATAAGATGGCTAGTAGAGCTGCTGTGAGGGTCGATGTTGTCAATAGCGTGCTCTCTGAAAGGAGTATTAAATGACAGTAGATAATGTTACAGGTATAGCTACATTAAAAGAAGGGCTATCTGCATTACGGGCCGCAGAACTTCATGACATCCGGAAAAAGCTGCAAATTAGAAATGTGAGCACAATGAAAAAGGCGGAGTTAATTGACTTCTTGTCAGAGGAAATTCCCTCTCTCCTCAGAATGATTATTCGCTATTTCGATGAGCGGCGAATACATATCCTAAAAAATATCATAGCCAGTGATGGAGTGATCAGTGGACACAAGGTAACATTAGAGGAATTGGAGTATTTCCCTAAAACCGGATTTATGTTTACTGGTATGCACAATGGCAAGTCAGCCGTCACGATTCCATTGGAATTATTGCCTGCTTTACGTGAAATCATTAGTGACAAAACGATACTTAAAGATGCTAAGAGAAATACGGAATGGATACGGATTACACGGGGGCTGCTCTATTATTACGGAACCGTGCCGCATAATAGGTTCATGGAATTAGTAGAGAAATATACAGCTGTTTCCGAAGACAATTCCGCCTTCTTTCGCGTTTTCTATGATGCGATGGAATGCTACCAGGAAATATATGCTGACAGGTACGGCTATTCTTACTGGGAAGTGATGAATCCTTTAGAAGTTTTAGAGGAGCAGGCATCCAGGAAGAATATTGACTATTACCCTTTTTCGAAGAAACAGCTTCTTGAAGCTGGAGTAACCGACTTTGTAGAGCGTCCAAAGGGTTATTCTCAGCTTTTATCTTTGCTTATGAAAGAGTATCAGATGAGCAATGAAGAGGCGAAGGAGATTGTTGAAACTTGTATTATACAGGTGAAATTAGGTGATCTTCCCAGTCAGCTTCTTGGATTTTTACAAACTCAACTTTCTTTTGAGAGCTTTGAAGCTGCGCAAAGACTTATGGATGCACTTGTTCTTCTTATGAATAATACGAGAGAATGGTTTTTGAAGGGATATACATCCATGGAGCTATTCCCGGAGGATAAGAAAGCGCTGCTGCCCCTGCCCGATAAAAAAGGGGAGGTCATTAGTCTCCAAACCCGTCAAAAGATTGGCAGAAACGATCCTTGTCCATGCGGGAGCGGAAAGAAATTCAAGAAATGCTGTGGAAATGAATAGTGAACCATGTACTGATAAGTACAGAAGTTCTTTCACATTATGTTTAAACAGGAGAGTATGTAAGTGGTAAAAAGGACTGCGGAAGCCTGGGCAGAGGCCAAAAAACGATGCCGTTTGAATGAGGCTGATATACAGATGGCGAAGGAGCTGGGGATGACAGCAAAGAGCTTACTTAAAAATATCCCCGCCCCTGATCAGAAATGGAAAGCATCTGTTAAAATTTGGATTCGCGATTTATATGAAGAGAAGTTCAATAAGGTACTGACAGGAAAGCATCCTTTCAGTGAAGAATCACATAGCATATCTAATAAACGAGAAAAAGAGATTGTACCTGATTACTGGGAAAATGATGAGGACTTGCCATTCTGATAATGATTTACTCAAGATGAAAAGCAGCTGAAGGCGGATGACGATTCTTGCCAAGTTTAGTTATATCGCTACAGCTGAAAAGGGAAAATAAAAACAATATAATAGTAGATGGCCAAAGCAAAATGACCCTGTTTTTAAACAGGTATGTTGTAAACTTTATTAATGGATCGGGTGTTTTACCAAACCATAAAGCTTAAATAGATCTGAGGTTGTGGATGATGACTAAACCGAAAGAAAAAATAGAGGAAAAAAAGAAAGAGTTACTGAAATTAACCAAAGAGTTTAGTAGCCAATTTTTAAATAAAGAGTATGAGGAGTTAATTGAGAAGTTAATAAACAAAATGGCCAGGAAGCGAGAGGTCCCATTTCTGTCAGGCCGTATTGAAATATGGGCTGCGGCAGTCATACATGCTTTGGGAACAATTAATTTCCTATTTGATAAATCTGCTCAGCCATTCGTACCTGTTACAGATATTTTAGAGTATTTCGGAACCAAGCAGAGTACGACTTCACAAAAATCGAAGAAGATTAGAGATATGTTTAATATGAACTACTTTGACAGTGATTTCTCGATAAAGTCAATTATTCAAGATAGTCCTTTTAATGATCTTTCAATACTAAATGGATTATACGTTTCTCAAGATATATTTGATGATCCGCAGGTTGAAATCGAAGAATGGGAAATTCAAGCTGCCCAAATATTAGGGATAAGCGGATTAGAGACAGGTAAAGAATATAAAGTAAGTTATATGGAAAAATTATTTATTGTTAAAGAGACAAGTTTAATGAGTTTTTATCAATATCTAATGGAACAGATGATATTCCCCTTTACTGCGATATATGAAGAGGAAGTTGGCCCTTCAGAAATCGCAGAAATTGAAGTCAACTGTATTCGTTTAGATCAAGAAATGAAAGTAGACGAAAATTATGGAGTTCTTGTTGAATGCAGCTTAGGCAGCGAAAAAATAATATTGCCATTAGCAAGCTTCAAATTGGATGAAGGACATAAGAATTTTAGATGGATTGATTTATATCAAGAATGGTTCTGGTCATATAGATAATGCCCGTTATTGTAATAATTACATAACTTGTAAAACGACAACACGCTATTTTTTGTCCACATGGCCGAAAAAACCAGGATAAAAAAGGCTATTTAATAGAGAAGGTCTTTCATCAGTTTTACAATGTCGAGTGGCCTTTTTGCCATTCATATGAGCATAGATATTCATGATTCTGATAAAAAGTTATATAATTGAGCGGCTGTGTTTCGCTCGCTGAATATTCTTCATTAAATATGGAATGAAAAGAAAAATATGACTCACTGCTGCAATTATTTAATTGTTTACCAACAGGCAGGTTTCCAGTTATAATAAAGAATGTTAAATTTCGGTTATCGAAACATTTGTGTTTGTGTTTGATGATGAAAAAATTTCATAAAGAAAGGCGAGAGCATCTTGGATAAATCTAGCGGAAAGAAACGGCTTCAGCTTGCTGTGCTTTTAGGATCATTAGGAATCTTGGGTCCTTTTACAATTGATACGTATTTGCCGTCCTTTCCTACAATCGTAAATGATTACCACACGACCCCTTCACTCGTTCAAATTAGTTTGACATCCTGTTTATTGGGTCTTGGTTTAGGGCAATTAGTCATTGGTCCATTAAGTGATGTGAATGGACGCCGGAAACCTTTGTTGTTTTTCCTTGGTTTATACATCCTGGCATCCCTTACATGCTCATTTTCACCTAATATCTATTTCCTTATTGGGAGCCGGTTTGTGCAGGGGTTCGCAGCGTCGGGCGGAATTGTCATATCACGGGCAATCGTAAGGGACCTTTATAGCGGGAAGGAACTGACAAAGTTCTTTTCATTAATCATGTTAGTTGGGAACCTCGGGCCCATCGTTGCTCCGATTGCCGGAGGAGCAATCCTTGCTTTTAAAGGCTGGACTTGGGTTTTTATTGTATTGGCATGTATCGGAATCATCTTGATCTTTACCGTGTCATTTAAGTTAAAAGAGACGCTGCCGGCTGAAAAGCGTGTACCGAGTAATTTGCCTTATGTATTGGGCAATTTTGGCACATTGTTTAAAAATAAAGAGTTCATGGGCTATGCATTAACACAGGGGTTTATCACTGCCGGCATTTTTGCCTACGTTTCTGGCATCCCGTTTGTCTATCAGAATGTTTACGGAGTATCCCCGCAGCAATTTAGTCTTTTGTTTGGGGTCAATGGGCTCGCTTTAATCATTGGAAGCCAGTCAGTAGGCCGCTTTAATGATAGCATTTCAGAAGGGACTTTCCTGAAAATAGGCCTGACCCTTGCGAATGTATCAGGTTTATGGTTATTGATTGCACTCTTACTGAAAGCACCGCTTATTGGTGTCGCTATCCCGGTTTTCTTCTTTTTATCATCCATAAGTATAATCGGGACGACATCTTTCACATTGGCCATTCAGTCACAAGGACATATGGCGGGCAGCGCTTCTGCTTTATTGGGGGTATTGCCTTTTGTTATGGGCTCCCTTTCTGCCCCGATTGTGGGGATTGGCGGAGCGTACACAGGAGTCCCGATGGCCGCCGTCATTTTTGGCGCCAGCGCCTTGGCTTTCCTTTGTTATTTCGTCCTGGTGAGAAAATCCAAAAACCAGGAGACACTTTCCGTGGCCAATCGGAAGGCTTGAAAAATATGATGCGTTTTTAAAAACTGCATAAAAAGTTCATGCATCCTGTTGAATCATCAGAGGCATGAACGCAAAAAGGATAGAAAAGAGCATTTTCATTGGTGCTCATCTATCCTTTTTATTTTGGCTCATTTCCGCTGCATACTTCGCCGAACTTCTAAGGCAAATTCATTGGACTTAATCAATTCATTTTGGGAAATTATATGGTGTTTTACATAAAATATGGAAAATTGTGCCGTGAAATAATAAGATTGTATTGAAGGTGGCAAGAATAGCTTTGGAGGAGGGGATATGTTGATATATATAATTGGAGCAGCCGCATTATTTTTAATCATTGTTTTCGCGGATATTTTGAAAAAAAGGCGAATTAAAAGAATTATAGAGGAAGAATGGCAAGGGAAAAAGAAATTCTCACTAGATGAACCAATGGATTCTGTTAGTGCATATTGGAAGAATAATTGTGATCAACAGAATGGTGTTGATTTTATTACCTGGCGCGATTTATCAATGGATGATGTATATCAGAAGATTAATTATACGCAAACCTCCGTTGGTTCTGAATACTTATATCATCAATTACACAATATTCATCTTACAAATCAAGACCGCGATGAATCATTTTATGAACTCATGCATAAGAACAAAATTTTACGAACGCTCTTATTATATAATCTAAAAATATTAGGCAAACGTAATCATACCAATTCTTCATCTTTTTTTAGTAGAGATTATAAAAATATAACAAATGTTTGGTTATATATTTTGTTTGGCATCTTACCGATTGCAAGTGTTGGAATTATCTTTTATTCACTGAAACTAGGAATCTTGATACTTATCTCATCAATCTGTCTAAACATAATTACTTACTATAAAGAAAATCGGAATCTCGACATTAGTTTGTATGAGATCTCGTATCTATCAAGTATTATCCGGACAGGAAAACGTCTGACAAAAATTAAAGATGATTCTTTTAAACCGTATGTTATAGAAATTAACAAATCAGTCCAGCCTATCAAAAAAATTCTGTTTCTAGAAAGAATTATTTCACTTGGAAAAGGTACAGGAGATTTTGAGGGATTATTCGAATACATACGCATTATTTTTTTGCTCGACTTCATCTCATATTTTTATATGATTCGTATGATACAGAAACATAGGGATAGATATGAAAGACTCTGGAAAGCAATAGGTAAAATTGATTCTGGTATTGCTGTTGCTTTCTATCGGCATTGCATCGATGACTATTGCACACCAGCTTTTATGAATCATGAAGAATTAATTTTTAAAGAGATGTTTCATCCGTTAATTAAAAATCCTGTAAAAAACTCTTCGCATCTGAATAAATTGACACTGATTACCGGTTCAAATGCCTCTGGAAAATCTACTTATATGAAGGCTGCAGCAATTAATGCAATCTTAGCTCAAACCATACATACAGTACATGCTGGCAGCTGGAGTATGAAGCCTGCCTATGTTCTTTCTTCAATGGCGATCCAGGATAATGTCATTGATGGAGATAGTTACTTCAAGGCAGAAATTAAGTCGTTGAAAAGAATTATTCAAACTGCTGAATCTGGTGTTCCCTGTCTGTCTTTTATTGATGAAATTCTTCGTGGAACTAATACCATAGAGCGCATTGCTTCATCTGCTTCCATTATGGAATGGCTCAGAAATCATCAGGGTATGACTATGGTTGCTTCACACGACATCGAATTAACAACGATGGCAGGCGGATTTACTAACTATCATTTCCGTGAAACAGTACAAGAAAAGAGTGTATACTTCGACTATAAAATTCATCCTGGACCTTCCACAACTAAAAATGCAATTAAGCTGCTTGAACAAATGGAATACCCGACTTCCGTTACAGAATTAGCTTATTCATTAGCTGACAGGTTTGAAGAAAAAGGGGAGTGGAATGTTCAATCAGTAACAAACAAGTAACCAAAATGTATAAGAATGAGGAGAATGAAGATGTCTATATTAGTTATTTCTAACGCAAATTGAGCATCTCATGTGATATTAAACACGGGCGGCATGTTGTAAAAGGGACTTTAAAATCTTTTATTTCTGTGTCTAAAATGATAATACGCTTTCCAATGGCCGCCGTAATTTTTGACGCAAGCGCCTTGGCTTTCCTTTGTTATTTCATCCTGGTAAGAAAACCTAAAGGACATGTGGCGCTATCCGTAGCCGATCGGAAAGGTTAAAAAATGCTTGCATCCCATTGAACTAGGAGAATGAACGCAGACTAAAAAGGATAGAAAAGAGCATTTTCATTGGTGCTCATCTATCCTTTTTGTTTTGGATTTGTTAAACTTGCCATGTTTCAAAATTTACCAGGGAGCGAAGGTTTAGCCATCTCGGAATCGTTAATATGGTAATGTTATGGTTAGTATCTAAATATAGAAATAGCAGCAGCATTCACATATTACTGAAACAAATTTTGAAAGGTGATAGATAAATGGTTTCGAAACGACAGAAAGACATCGTGATGTCTTTATTAAAGGAGAAAGAACCTATTACTGCCGAATGGATGGCAAAAGAACATGGTGTGAGTGACAGGACGATTCGCTCAGAGATCAAGGAGCTTCAATCACATTGCGTATCTTTAGGAATCAGTATTGAATCTGTCCGCGGAAAGGGATATCTGTTGAACATTATGGATTATGAAGTGTTTAATGTAGAGTTTAATCCTAACGGACATGATGCGGTCGAAGATAGTCATGCTGATTTTTCCGAACAGGAAAACCGGGTGATGTATATATTGAAACGATTTTTACTAGAAAAGAAACCGATAAAATTAGAAAGTCTTGAAGAGGAGATATTTGTTTCCAAGCCAAAGCTTCAAAATGATTTAAAAGCCGTCCGTGAAATATTGGAAAGCTATCATTTGAGATTAGTTTCAAGACCGCATTATGGCACACAAGCTGAGGGCAATGAATATATGAAAAGGCTATGTTTTTCTAATTACATTTTAAGCCGGAACAGCAGCTTAAACATTGACAGAAGTTCTTTTCAGCTTTTAGATGAAAGGGTATTCAAAAAGATAAAGGAAACAATTATAAAAAAAGTGAATGAATATAAAATTGAGATATCTGACATCGCGCTGGAAAATTTGGCAACCCACATCACGATAGGATGCAAGAGAATTGAAGAAGGATTTGTCATTGAAAACCTGGATCAGGATGTAAAAGGAAAATATCCTTTTGAAAAAATAGTGGCCAATGAAATTGTAAAAGAAGTAGAAGAGCATACAGGCTTGGTGTTTCCAAAGACTGAGATTGATTATATTATAGTCCATCTGCTCGGGACAAAGTTGATTCATAAAAATACGCTGAATGATTTTAGTAAATTTGATGAGCTGGGCACCATCATTCAATGTATGCTCGAAAGATTGAAAACCGAGTTAAATTGGAATTTTTATGATGATGGTGAGTTCATCCAAGCGCTGACTTTGCATATTCGTCCGGCAATGAACCGGCTGCGCTATAATATGAACATCCGAAATCCGCTATTAAACGAAATTAAAAGGAAATATCCCAGTGCCTTTGAGGGAGCTGCCGTTGCGAGCAGATGCATCAATGAATATTTGGATATTGAGGTAGGAGAACACGAAATAGCTTATATTGCATTACATATCGGCGTGGCATTAGAAAGAATGAAAACAAAGCAGAAAAAAGCAAAGAAGGTCATTGTCGTTTGTGCTTCTGGAGTCGGAAGTGCAAAATTATTGTTTTATCGTTTGCAGAATCAATTTAAAGATGAAATCGATATTGTGGCTACAACCAATTATTATCAATTAAAAGAGTTTGACTTATCTTCTATTGATTTTATTATTAGCACGATTCCTATACATGCAGAAGATATAGGCGTTCCAGTGCAGGTCGTCAATACCTTTTTAGGGGAAAAAGATATTGCAGATATCAGGGAAAGCTTATTCGCTGTAAAAGATGATGGAGAACAGAGCTATTTAGATGAGTCCAGGATTTTTATTCATAAGGAGTTTGATGATAAAGAAAGTATTATCCGTTTTATGTGCGGAGAGTTATACAAACAAAAACTTGTCTCCAAAGGATATGAAAATCTCGTACTAGAAAGGGAGGCTGTTGCTCCAACCAGCTTTGGGAATCTTGTTGCCGTCCCTCATCCGCTTATCCCGGAAACAGAAGAAACATTCTGGACCATTTGTACCTTGAAGAAGCCAATTGCATGGTCAGATAAAAATATGGTTCAATTTATCTGTTTGCTAAATATAAGAAAGGTTCCGAAAGGCGACTTGGAAAGGATGTATAAAAGGCTCTTTGCACTAATTGAAAATAGTGCAAAGGTCAAAAAGATCCTAAAGAGTGAGTCAGCCAAAGAGATTATCAAGATATTAAATGAAACTAACTGAACATATATGAGGTATTCCAAAGGGATACCTCTTTTTAGGCTGCAGACAAAAAGGTTTATATGCTAAAAGCTTCATTGTAGTATCTATCATTTTTCCGCTGCGCAACGGAAAAATCCTTTCTGTTAAATGAAGCGTTTTCAAAATAAACTATACATAGAAAGCAGTTAAAACTTTCTTAATTGCCGGATTAAACAGGTTGGAATAATTGGCTAATTGTTTTTAAAAATAATTTTAATGGATATTAGGAGGAAAAATTCAATGAATATTTTATTATGTTGTGCAGCAGGAATGAGTACGAGCCTGTTAGTGACCAAAATGGAAAAAGCAGCACAGGAGCAAAGCTTGGAAGGGAAAATCTGGGCAATTCCAGCTAACGAAGTCAATCAGCACATTGACAAGGCAGATGTCATTCTTTTAGGACCGCAAGTCAGATTCCTGCTTCCGAATATGAAGAAGCTTGGCCAAGAAAAAGGGATACCAGTAGAGGCTATTAATCCAATGCACTACGGTATGTGCGATGGAGCGGAAGTTCTAAAAACAGCTATAAATCTAGTGAATAATAAATAATGAAAAAGGAGAAAAAAAATGAGTAAATTCAACAGCATACTAGAAGAGAAAGTCATGCCTGTTGCAGCAAAGATTGGTGCGCAAAGACACTTATTGGCTCTTCGTGATGGTATCATTGCGACGATGCCGTTCATTGTCATTGGTTCATTATTCTTGATCCTGGCTAACTTGCCGATACCGGGGTATGCAGACTGGATGAAGTCGATATTTGGCCCAAACTGGGCTCTTAAATTAAGCTACCCAGTAGACGCAACCTTTAATATCATGTCACTTATCGCATCATTTGCTGTGGCCTACCGATTAGCAGAAAGCTATAAGGTGGACGCGATGAGTGCGGGGACTATCTCAGTTGCCGCGTTTATATTATCAACGCCATTCAGCTTCTTATATACTCCGGTTGGAGCTAAAACAGGAGTTATGGTAACCGGAGCTATTTCAAAAGCTTACTTCAGCAGTAAAGGTTTATTTGTTGCCTTGCTTATTGGAATATTAGCAACAGAAATTTACCGGTGGATTGTCAAAAAAGACATCATCATAAAAATGCCAAATGGGGTACCGCCAAGTGTCGGAAGATCATTTGCAGCTCTAATACCAGGATTTATTGTCCTGCTCGTGATTTGGGTCATACGGTTACTTGTTGAATTAACTCCATATGAAAGCATCAACAACTTGGTTATGACTATTTTAGGTGAACCGCTAAAATTGGTCGGTCTTACTCTTGGAGGAACTATTGTAGCGGAACTATTCGTGACAATACTATGGGCATGCGGATTACATGGTACAAATATCGTCAAAGGTGTTATGGAACCAATCTGGTATGGTGCTATGGGTGACAATATGACAGCCTATCAGGCCCATCAGCCTCTGCCGCATATTGTTACACAGCAATTCTTTGATAATTTCGTTCATATCGGCGGAACAGGCGTAACATTTGGCTTAGTTCTTTCTATGGTCCTGTTTGCTAAGTCTCAGCAAATGAAGAATCTCGGCCGGCTGGCATTTGCTCCAGGGATCTTTAATATTAACGAACCATTAATATTTGGTTTTCCAATCGTGTTGAATCCTATTATGATTATCCCTTTCGTACTTACTTCAATTGTTACTGTCATTGTAACTTTTCTTGCGATGGATATGGGATTGGTAGCGAAACCTGTTGGTATTGCCGTACCATGGACAATGCCGCCAATTATCTCAGGATATCTTGCTTCCGGTGGACATATTTCAGGGGCCATAATGAATGTAGTAAATATCATTATTTCATTCTTCATGTATCTCCCATTCTTTAAAATGTGGGATAAAGCCAAGAAGAAAGAAGAAGATGCACTGAACGCAGGTGAAACAAAAACCGCATAAGACGTTAAATAGGCATTAGTTTGGCTAGTGCCTATTTATTAAAAATTAAATTATTGGCAGGAGAGTGGAACATCCCTTTCCTAGTAAACCAAATGAAAGGCCTGTTAATCATGAACAAAGAAGAACTATACAACCATGCATTTCAATTAATCCTTCATGCAGGTAATGCAAAAAGCCTTGCAATGGAAGCGATACATGCAGCTAAAAAAGGGGACTTTGCTGAAGCTGAAGAAAAAATGGCTGAAGCGGATGCTGCCTTCAATGAAGCGCATCACGTTCAAACGGACTTAATCCATCAAGAAGCAGGAGGAGAGAAATTTGATCTTCCCCTTATTATGATTCATGCCCAGGACCATTTGATGACCTCATTGACCCTTAAAGATTTAGCCGGGGAAATCATTGATATGCATAAGCTTATCAAAAAGCCTTAAAACAAGGTCTCTGCAGCACGCATGGCAAAATAGTGAATTAGAGCTTCATGTCCCTATCTGCAATAAGAACAAATTTTTTTATGACCTCATTTCTCATTTGCCAAATACTATAAGAGAAGAATAGGAGTCTATCCTTCTTTTAATTGCCCAGCTGCTTTGGGCTTTTTTTGTTCAAATGATTGATCAAATTCATTTCCGCAGCGATATAATACGGAAAATTATTCCTTGCTTCTGAGGAGCCTCACCGCCTGCCCCGCGGAAATCAGCCACTTTGTTTCATCGCAGCGAAGTTTACGAAAACAGCCTTTTAATTTATTAGGACAAGTATAGAAACATTATTCAAGCCGGAAATCATTAATCATACATAAAGGAAGGAAATGATTTTTAATGAAGAAAACATTCCCGGAAAACTTTTTATGGGGCGGAGCTACAGCTGCCAACCAATATGAAGGCGGATTTTCTGAAGGCGGAAGAGGGCTTGCAACAAGTGACTTCATAACAAATGGCGCTGCAGACCGTCCAAGGAAAATAACAATCAAGTTAAAAGACGGTACGAAAACAATGGTAAACCGGCGGCCTGCTGGCGACCCCAAGGTTGATACTATACCAGAAGGAGCAACAGGCTATATCGAGGAGGAGGTTTATTATCCGAGTCATGATGCTGTTGACTTTTACCACCATTACAAAGAAGATATTGCCCTTTTAGGAGAAATGGGCTTTAAGTGTTTCCGGCTATCTCTCAGCTGGTCCCGTATTTTTCCAAAAGGCGGAATTGAAGGGGAACAGCCAAATGAGGAAGGGTTAAAATTCTACGAAGATGTTTTTAATGAGTGCAAAAAATACAATATCGAACCACTGGTCACTCTTTACCACTTTGAGACACCTGCGTACCTGGCTGAACAATATAATGGCTGGGGCGGCCGCGAGACGATTGATTGTTTTTTAAGAATGTGCAGAGTTGTTTTTACGAGATACAAAGACTTAGTTAAGAATTGGATTACCATTAATGAAATTAACGTTTTAAATGGGTACGCCTTTATGGGAACAAGGGAAGCTTCTGCACAGGTGCGCTATCAGGCAAAACATCATATGTTTGTGGCAAGTGCTCTTGCCAATAAGCTTTGTCATGAAACGATACCTGATGCAAAGATTGGCTGTATGGTTGCTTTAAGCTGCATTTATCCAAAGGATTGTAAGCCGGAAAATGTATTTGGAGCTTTGAATTATCGAAGAGGGGCTTTGATCTATTCGGATATCATGATGAGAGGATATTATCCATCTTACGCCGATCACTTTTTTGAAGAAATTGGGGTAACTATAAAAAAAGAACCAGGGGATGAAGAAATAATTATGGCGCATCCTTCTGATTTCTTATCATTTAGCTATTACCGAAGCAGTGTTTATCATACAGAAATCGTTCAAAATACCGATACAGGCGGACAAATGGGAGATGAGAATCCTTTCGTGAAAAAAACGGAGTGGGGTTGGGCTATTGATCCAGTTGGGCTTAGATATACCTTATCAGAACTTTATGACCGGTATCAAAAACCTCTCTTTATTGTCGAAAATGGAATGGGAACCATTGATAAACCTGATGAAAATGGGCAAATTGAAGACGATTATCGAATCGAATATTTCAGAGATCACATTGCAGAAATGAAAAAGGCGGTCACTTTGGATGGTGTAGACCTAATGGGCTATACTCCATGGGGATGCATTGATTTAGTTTCAGCAGGTACTGGAGAGATGAAAAAACGATATGGTTTTATTTATGTAGATATGGATGATGAAGGAAATGGAACATTAAAAAGAAAAAAGAAAAAATCGTTTGATTGGTACAAGAAAGTGATAGCGACTAATGGAGAAGATCTTAGTTTTTAATTAAATACTAACTAGCGTTGAAAATGAACTAGTCCAAGAAATCTCTGTGTACCTGCACAGAGATTTCTTGGTTTTTCTATATTATTTGATATGTGAGGTGCAGACTTAGATTTGAAATGAATAAAAGACTAATCCATTTTGATGAGTTATTATCTTCAAAAAAACCGGAAATTTATTAAGGCATTATACAAAAAAAGACCCCATGAAGTAGTGTCCAGCTTCATAGGGTTCATTTACAAGTCAACAGATTCTCGTTTCCCAAAAATTTAAGGAGCTGTTCAAATCTGTCCGGTTCTCTTCTTGAAGCGTCCTGCCAGCGGCACTACAATAATCCCGGCTAGTACAACTTGAATAATATTTCCCGGAATGGAATATAACGGCAGTATCCAGTTGCCGTAAAGGATCACTTCGGCAAAATAGTAGCCCACGATTTTTATTACCAGGGCAGCGGCTACTGCCAATGTGTTTACCAGCGCTCTTTTGCCTGGTGCCTTCTCAGATATGAGGCCTGCTATAAAGCCCATGGCACCTACGATGATAAAAGTAAATGGTGCCCATATTACATAGGGAGAGAAAAGGTCGGATAAGGCCATTCCGAAGGCGCCTGCTATGGCCCCTGTTTTTTTGCCGTAAACCATGGCTGCTATGAAAAGAGGCACGTTACCCAGATGGATGAGGCCCCCGTTGCCTATTGTGGGTAGCTTTATTTGGATGAACATGGTAGCTACAAGGGTTAATGCAATAAAAAGGGCGTTCATGACTAAGGCCCTTGTTTTAGTTGTTTGTGTTTGTGGATATGCTGAATTCACCGGATGACCTCTTTCTTTTTTTTACATATTATCATACTCCAAATCTGGCCGTTTATAAATACGTCAGAACTATTTATTTGTAACATGTACAGAGTTGATCACAACCATTAAAGCGAATAGTATTTATAAGAAGAGATAAGAATTAATTAGAAAAATGAAGTGAAAATCTTGATGAATGAGGTAAACCGGTGGAATCCGGATATGTGTAAGAACCCGCTCTGTGCCGGTTATAAGCAGGCTGGAGAGGCCATTAAACTCTTTCAATAGCTACTAAATGGTCTATCGGAATGGAAATGCTGCCGCTTAATAAATCTACGATTATCTCCCTATTTAGCATGTCTACATCTGCTACGATTCCTATTTTTGTATCAAACAGTCCATCCTTCCAGTATATAGTCCGGACAGGGATGGTCAGGTTCAGGGAATCCATTGCCGCTTGCCCAATCTGCTCCATATTCTTTCCGTCTAAAAAGGGCTTCTTTTCTAATTTATTTTCTTCTATTAACTGTCTTAGTAATCGAATATGCTCTGGAAGCATGAGAGAAGTCCATTTTATATTGTCTTTAATCATTTTCATCTGCTCCTTATCTTTTGTCTCTGTTAACTTGCCTGTTGATTTCCTTTCAGGGCATCCGGCTAGCTTTCTAACAGTAATGTTCATGATGGAATTTCCCTCCGGTCAAAACACCTTTTCTAAAAGTATATACGAACATTTGTTCCTTTTCAAATAAAAATAAAGACTCCTTTCTTAAAGATTGTTGTTTTTTGAAAATTTGTTATGTAGGCATTCCCATTGTCAAGCTAGGGTGGTTGGAGCGAGGTTCTTGAAGCGGAAATCAGCCACTTGCTTCATAACAGTAAAACTTGATTCGATGAGCGGTTTTTTTGGTATAGAAATCAAAAATAGAGAGGTTCCCTGAAAAATGGGATCCTCTCTACTTTTTAGGCTTTTTTCTTAAAGGTTGTTGTTTTTTTAATTTGTTATGTGAGGCGTTCCCATTGTCAAGTTAGGTTGATTGGAGCGTAAGGTGCGAGACTCCTGCGGGATGAGCAGAACAGGTGAGACCCCGCAGGCGCAGCCAAGGAGGCTCACCGCCTGCCCCGCGGAAAGCGAGCATCCTGAAGCGGAAATCAACCACCTTGTTTTATAGCAACAGAGTTTACGAAAACAGCTATTTTTTATGAATACTTCAAAAGCAATTCAATATCTTTTTCCATATCCATTGGGTCAGTGGTAGGTTCAAACCTTTTGACGACTGTTCCTTTTTTATCAATAAGGAACTTTGTGAAATTCCATTTTATCGAATCGCCGTATATATATTCAGGATGCTTTTCATGTAATAAAGGAATCAGCACCTTTGCCACTGGGTGGGATTCATCGAAGCCCTTAAATGGCTGGGAAGAGGCAAGGTAGTGAAAAAGCGGATGGGCGTTTTCGTCCCGGACATCGATTTTTTGGAACATCGGGAAGCTGACGCCGTATCGAAGGGTGCAAAAGAATTGAACCTTTTCATTATCATCCGGTTCCTGGCCGGCAAATTGATTGCAAGGGAAACCTAAGATCACAAAGTCCTTTTCTTTATAGCGGTCATAAAGACGCTGCAAATCTTCATATTGAAAGGTGAAGCCGCATTGTCCGGCTGTATTGACAATGAGTACCACCTTGCCTTTGAATTCTTCTAAACTTATATCCTGCCCGTTCATGGCTGTTGCTGAAAAATCATAAATGCTCATTTTTTTTCCTCCAAAATGTATGTAATTTCATATAGTTCTTAAGACTTGAGTCCATACTACTACTTACGCTCACACAATAAAACTAATTAACCTTTTCGAATGTGCTAAAGGATCTTCGGCTGTCCTGAACTTTTAATGTTCGGGAGGATTCGATATAATATGTAAAAAAACGAAATCAGGAGAAACATGAAAAGTCCAATTGAAAATCGATCAAAACAGATATCACCGGCACAGGTTATAGTCATTTATTACATTCTGGCAGTGGCGGTGTCGACCGTACTGCTATTGCTGCCTATCACTCTTAAGCCGCATGCCAAGCTTTCATTTATTGATGCGCTTTTTACGGCAATTAGTGCTGTGAGTGTAACAGGTTTATCCACGGTTAACTTGAGTGAAATCCTCAGTGTGCCTGGAACCTTCATCTTCGCTGTGATTCTTCAGTTTGGCGGAATCGGCATTATGGCGTTTGGAACGTTTATTTGGCTGATGCTTGGAAAAAAAATCGGCCTAAGAGAGCGGATGCTCATTATGACCGACCAGAATATTTCTTCCCTGGCAGGGATTGTCCAGCTGGTGAAGAGGCTGCTGATTTTGTTTACGCTCATTGAACTGGCAGGGGCAGCCGTGCTTGGAACTTATTATCTAAAATACTTTCCTACCTGGAAGGAATCATTCCTGCAGGGCTTTTTTGCAAGTGTGAGTGCTTTGACAAATGCAGGATTTGATATAACAGGAGAATCTTTAATACCATTTGCAAAGGACGGGTTTGTTCTTACAGTCACGATGTTTCTGTTAATAATCGGAGCCATTGGCTTTCCCGTACTGATGGAGGTGGTTCAGTTCTTTAAAGTGAAAAATCGCAAAAATTTCAGGTTTTCCCTGTTTACCAAGATCACGACGATCACTTTTTTTGGACTGATTATCATTGCAGCAATAATGATTTTTATATTTGAAAATCATCATTTTTATAAAGATATGCCGTGGGGGGAATCGCTCCTTTATTCTCTCTTCTACTCGGTTTCTTCCAGGAATGGGGGACTTAATACGATAGATATCCGGGAGTTTTCAGCACCTACGCATTTTCTGCTGAGCATCCTTATGTTCATTGGCGCATCGCCAAGCAGTGCCGGTGGGGGGATCAGGACGACAACGTTTGC
The DNA here is from genome assembly GCF_001866725.1 of Bacillus sp. MUM 13. Lineage (NCBI taxonomy): Bacteria > Bacillati > Bacillota > Bacilli > Caryophanales > Bacillaceae > Bacillus > Bacillus sp. MUM 13. Next base: position 31,556 of record NZ_MLYQ01000016.1, on the reverse strand, counting down.
CATTATGCTTTTGAGCATCTATTATTTTGCCAATGGAAACACGACAATCAAGGTATTTAGAAGAGAAGTGGTCATGGAGGATGTGATAAAGGCGTATATCGTGACGGTGACAGCGACGATATTGTGCAGCTGTGCGGTTATGCTTCTGATGGTCCTTGAGCCGCGCTTTTCTTTTATGGAGATCGTATTTGAAGTAGCCTCAGCCTTTGGAACGGTAGGTTTTTCGCTGGGCATCACTTCAGATTTGCATACCTTTGGCAAGATTATCATTATGGTATTAATGTTTATCGGAAGGATAGGAGTTTTCACCTTTTTATTCTTATTGGGCGGGAAACCGATCAAAAACCATTATAACTATCCAAAAGAAAGAATTATTATCGGTTAGATATTGAATTCTTAAGCCTGCAGAAGCAGGCTTTTTCTTATGCAATCATCCCGTTAAATTTGATCAAGACAGAAAATATGAAAAAAATGGATTTATTTTTAGAATATGGGTTTAGGTGATTTAGTACTGGGTAAAAAGTCTATTATAAAGAAACTAGAGATTTATACATTAGTAAAAATTAACCAATTTACAAAGAATATCACGGTATCAATGGCAAAATTTGTATGGGTAATTTACAATGTAACTAATTAAATTTTAAGGAGGAATTTGTAATGGGTGCAGGAAATATTCGCGTTACACCAGATGAGTTAATTGATGCTTCGAAGAAATACCAGACGGAAAGCCACGAAATTGATTTAATGATTGGCCGCTTGGATACATTGATTGGCCACCTGAACCAAATTTGGGAGGGTGCATCAAGCGACGCGTTTCATGATCAATATGAACAGTTAAAGCCATCCTTCAAGGATATGTCAAATTTGCTGGAAGATGTTCACCAGCAGTTGGATAAAGCTGCTAATATTATGCGTGATACTGATAATCAGATTGCCAGCCAAATTCGCGGATAATAGAAACATAGTGATTGTAGGAAAAGCGCTGCGAATCTATTAAGATTATAGCGCTTTTTCTCTGTTTAAACACAAAATTCATGAGCTTTAAACGCACTGCAGGGGTGATTTCAATTTATATCCAGCTTACCGTCGATCTGAAAAATTACAGCGGGGAAGTATTTGATCTTCAGCTATCGAATTATCTTTCTATCAAAAAGGTTATAGAAGTTGTCTGGCAGGTGAAAAACCTGTCCCGCCCTCCCCGGGAAGGCTATTGGATCAGGATTCAAAATAAAAAGTTCGTCTGTTCAGGAAACAGGACCTTGCTTGAGAGCGGCATCACAACAGGAGACAGGATTGAGATCCTGTAGCCGGAAGGCAGAGTCATAGTCTTAGAATCTCTGGAAAGAGGTAAAGGAGCAGGAAATGGAAGAGGTAAAATCATCTTATTTAGATAAAAGAATTGAAGCTGCGGTATTGAGGGATGATGGATATGTCTTTGTCTTTCAGAGGGCCAGGCTAAAAGTGAAAAATGAGCTCGAGCTCCAAGTGCTTAAGGATGCAGACGATGTGCTGCAAAAAGAGATAGAAGTGAATGACGAAGAAGTGAGGATTTCGGTACAAGTGCCGGAAACTTTTGTGGAATTTTCTGAAATCAAAAAGAAAAATGAACTATCCAGATGGCTGTTTTCTCATCAGCTGATCAAAAAAGTGCAGAGTGGACGCTCGCCAAGGCTGCATATGGTGATATGCCCGGAAAATATCGTGCTAGATTCAAGCTTGACACCATACTTCCTCCATTATGGAGTAAGAGAAAGCTTGCCTCCCTATGAAAAAAATCCAGAACTTTTACTGCAGGAGCTCAAGGCTGCTGTGGCGAAAAGCATAGATGGTCAATATACATTCGAACAATATCTTTCCTATCACCAAACCCTGAAGCTATCTTCTTCCGTGAAGGGAATCCTCTCGGCAGGCAGTCTGGATGACCTTGCCGGTTTCGTACAGTCACATATAACAGAGCTTGAGAAAAAGGAAAGAACGGTTATACATATCCCGCAGAAGAAATGGAAAAGGAACCGCTATTTCCTATTTGGCGGCCTGATTCTTCTTGTGCCTGCCCTTGTTTACACACTTTACTCCCTATTGTTTCTCCAGCCGAGGGAAGCGGCTTATGTGGATAGCGGGAAAGCTTTCCTCCAGGAGAAATACAGTGAGGTAATCGACACCTTAGAGAATGAAAACGCAGATAAAATGCCAGACGTCGTCCAGTATGAATTAGCTTATTCTTACTTTGTGAATGAGGATTTGTCAGATGATCAGCGAAAGGTGCTTGAAAACACACTTAATCTCCAATCGGATAAAAAGTACTTCCTCTATTGGATTTATCTTGGCAGAGGAGAGAATGAAAAGGCTATCGACATTGCCCGTTCGCTTCGTTATCAGGATTTAATCATGCTTGGCTTAATCCATTACCAGGCAGAAATCCAAAGTGATGACAGCCTGACAGGAAAGGAAAAGGAAGAGAAGCTTAAACCCATAACTGCAGAATTTGATGAATATAATCGGCAAAAAGAAGCTGAAAAAGCTGAAAAACAAAAAGAATTGGATAAAGAGCTCGAATTGCAAAAGCAGCAGGAAGAAGCAATGAAACAGCAGGCAGAGAAACAAAAGCGTGAGCAAGCTGCGGCACAGGCTGCTGCCCGGAAAAATAAAGCAGACAGCAAATCGAAAGAGGCGGCCAGAAGCACGAAGTAATGAATCGGAGAATTCAACAGCGTTTTGCAGGAGATGATTTTTAATGGAGCAGTTATGGATTTTTTATAGTGATGCCTACCAGCATTTTTCGATTGAAAGTAATCATCCTGACACCCTCACCATAGGGGATGAAGAAAGACATACTTGCACGGTCCGCTCATTTCCATTTAAAGAGGGTCCAATAGAGCTTCAAAGACTAGAGGGAAGCCGCGGTTACCGTGTTATCCAAAATTCAAGGCAGATTGGAGAGCTGAACCATGGCGGTGCCTTCTCCATTGAAGCCTCAGGTGAAACGATGACCATCTGCTATTCCGCCATGGATGAAGATGAGCATGTCTACTATATTGGCAATCTTGATGAATGGACGGTTTCCCCTAATGACGGGGCGGATATTCAAAAAGAAGCATCAAAGATCCATGAAGATAATGGATTTGAAGTGGTCAAGCTGAACGGACAATGGATGCTTGTGCCTGATCAAGCAGGTTTTGTGTATGTGAACGGACATAAAGCAGGAGAAGCAAGAACCCTTGAAATAGGTGATGTGGTTTTTTCCCCGTTTCTGGAATTCTCGCTTCTTGAAAGTGACCTGCTGAAGGTAAAAGGTGCTGCTTCCTTCCAGACAGAGCTGACGAGGACGCTTCCGCCAGTTTCCGAGATGCAGAAAAGTTACCCTCAATACAGGCGTACACCAAGAATGGTGTACGATCTGCCTGATGATAAAGTGGCCATCACGTTTCCTGCCCAAGAGGCAGATGATCATCAAAGAGGATTATGGCTGATGATACTGCCGCCTCTTTTAATGATGATTGTAATGGGGGTTGTTGCCTATATTCAGCCGAGGGGGATCTTTATTTTAATCTCGATAGTGATGTTTACAACGACAATTTTTACTTCAACAGTTCAATATATGAAAGACAGGAAAAGCCGCAAGAAAAGAGAAGCGAGGCGCCTAAGGGTATACACACGCTACCTGGAGCAAAAGCGCGAGGAGCTGCATGTGCTGTCAAAGAAACAGGAAGATGTCTTGCAGTACCACTTTCCTTCCTTTGAGAGAATGAAATATATGACTGGCAACATCAGCTCCCGTATCTGGGAAAGAACGGCAGAAAGCGGGGATTTTCTGCATTTTCGCATCGGGAAGGCAACTATTCCTTCCAGCTACGCAGTAACAGTAGGATCCAATGATATGTCCAACAGGGATATGGATGATTTGCTTGAAGAGGCACAAGAGCTTGTCAGCACCTATAAATACATAAGACATGTGCCCTTAGCCATTGATCTTTCACATGGGTCCATGGGGCTTGTCGGAAAGAGTTCGATTGTTAAACATGAATTGCAGCAATTGATCGGCCAGCTTGCCTTTTTCCATAGCTATCATGATGTAAGGTTTGTAGCCATTTTTAATGAAGAAGATTATAAGGAATGGGAGTGGATGAAATGGCTTCCGCACTTTCAGCTGCCGCATTCCTATGCCAAAGGATTTGTTTATAACGAACAAAGCAGGGACCAGCTTCTGTCTTCTCTATACCAAATGCTCCGGGAGCGCGACCTGGATGAAGAAAAAGAAAAGAAGCGTTTCTTCCCGCATTTTGTTTTTATTGTTACAGACCGCAATCTTGTGGCTGAGCATGTAATCATGGAATATCTGGAGGGAAAAGATGTCCAGGTAGGTCTTTCTGCCATATTTGCCACCGATGCAAAAGAAAGCCTGTCAGAAAACATCCATACGCTTGTCAGATACATTAATGAACGGGAAGGTGAAATCCTGATTGGCCAGGGAAGAGCCGTTCATACCCCGTTTGTCCTGGATATTCATAAAAAAGAGGGAAATGAAGATTATGCGAGGCTGCTTCGTTCCCTTAATCATCAAAAGGGGATGAACAACTCCATTCCGGAGATGGTTTCCTTCCTGGAGCTTCATAATGCAAAAGAAGTGAAGGATCTGCAAATCGGAGAAAATTGGCAAGTCAATCAATCCTCACAGTCGCTTGCTGTTCCAATCGGCTTAAAGGGACGAAAAGATGTTGTAGAACTGAATCTTCATGAAAAAGCGCATGGACCGCACGGATTGCTTGCTGGAACAACAGGTTCCGGGAAAAGTGAATTGCTTCAGACATATATTCTGGCTTTGTCTGTTCATTATCACCCGCACGAAGTAGCCTTTTTATTGATTGATTATAAAGGCGGGGGAATGGCACAGCCGTTTAAAAACATTCCGCATTTGCTTGGCACGATTACGAATATTGAGGGAAGCAAAAACTTCAGCGCACGTGCACTTGCTTCTATCAACAGTGAATTGAAGAAAAGACAGCGCCTCTTTGACCGCTATGAAGTGAATCATATTAATGATTACACGGATTTATACAAAGAAGGAATAGCAAGCGAGCCGCTTCCGCACCTGTTTTTAATCTCAGATGAGTTCGCTGAGCTTAAAAATGAGGAGCCGGATTTTATCAGGGAGCTTGTCAGTGCGGCCAGGATTGGGCGCAGCCTTGGGGTACATCTGATTTTAGCTACACAAAAACCTGGCGGAATCATTGATAACCAGATATGGAGCAATGCCCGTTTTAAGATTTCCCTAAAGGTGCAGGACGCGGGAGACAGTAAGGAAATTCTAAAAAATGCCGATGCGGCCAACATCACAGTAACAGGCCGGGGATATCTGCAGGTCGGCAATAACGAAGTATACGAGTTATTTCAGTCAGCATGGAGCGGGGCGCCGTATTTAGAGGACACCTATGGGGCAGAAGATGAAGTGAGCATCGTGACCGACCTTGGATTGATTCCAATCTCCAATGTCCCTGCTAAATCATTGGGAGGGGGCCAGGAGAAGAAAACGGAAATCGAGGCTGTTGTAAAAGAAATCCTGGCGGTTCAGCAGGAATTGAAAATCGAAAAGCTTTCAAGTCCTTGGCTGCCTCCTCTTGAGGAAAGAATTTTCAAGCCTGAAAACATTGATGAAAATGAGCGGCTCTTCCCGATCGGGCTGATGGATGAACCTGAAAAGCAGAGCCAGGCACCGTATGCCTATAATTGGATCGAGGATGGGAATATTGGGATTTTCGGTTCCTCAGGTTACGGGAAATCAAACACTGTACTTACTCTTCTAACTGGGTTTGCGGAAAAACAGACGCCGGAAATGCTTCAATATTATATTTTTGACTTCGGTAACGGGGCGCTCCTGCCGCTTCGGCAGCTGCCGCACACCGGTGATTATTTCCGGATTGACCAGGAGCGCAAAATCGAGAAATTCATGATGTTCATAAAGGCAGAGATGGAAAAGCGAAAGCAGCTGTTTACCGAGAAGGAGTTCAGCAGCATAACTTTATATAACTCCCAGGTAGAGAAAAAACTGCCGGTCATTTATGTAGTCTTGGATAATTTTGATCTGGTGAAGGATGAGCTGCCGGATCTTGAGATGCAGTTTACCCAGTTTGCGCGTGACGGGCAGTCACTCGGGATCTTCATGATTCTGACGGCAACAAGGATCAGTGCGATCAGGCAGCCTCTAATGAATAATTTAAAAACAAAAATTGTCCATTATTTAATGGATAGCTCGGAGCAGTATTCCATCCTTGGCAGAACGCCTTTTAATAATGAGCCGATTCCTGGAAGAGCCCTTGTCAAGAAGGATGATGTCCATCTTCTGCAGGTTTACCTGCCCGCAGAAGGCAGTGATGATCTGGAGGTCCTGGATGGTCTTAAACGGAATATTGCCAGGCTGAATAAGAAATATGAAAATTATACGAAACCAAAAGGAATTCCTATGCTTCCTTCGAGGCTGGATATCGGAAGCTTCAAATCCTTCTATTCACCAGCCAATAAGGCAGGGCTGATTCCTATAGGACTTGCGGAAGAAAGTGTTACACCGGTTTATGTGGATTTAATGTCCAATCCTCATCTGCTGATTGCCGGACAGTCCCGGAAAGGTAAAACAAATGTGCTGAAGCTGATCGTCGAGTCACTTCTAACACAAGAGGTTTCCAGTGTTGCAATCTTTGATGCTGCTGACAGGGGGCTTGCTCCTTATGCAGGCAGGGAGAATGTGTATTATTTAGAAACCAAAGATGCCATTTCTGATTGGCTGGACCAAATTATCGAAGCCTTTGAAGAAAGAGAGCGGGAGTATATCCAGGCGATTGAGCAAAGAACAATCGGCAGCCTGTCATTCGAACCAGTGCTTTTTGTTATTGACAGCATCACAAGGTTTCAGCAAACCATCGACAGTAAAGTCCAGGATAAGATGGCCCTCCTGATCAAGCAATACAGCCATCTTGGATTTAAGCTCATCGTTTCAGGCAATGCAAGCGACTTTACAAAAGGATATGATGCACTTACGAGTGAGCTGAAGCAAATCCGCCAATGTGTCTTGTTAATGAAAAAATCCGATCAAAGCCTCTTCACCCTGGCATATTCAAGGAAAGAAGAAGAAATTCAGCCAGGCTATGGCTACTTTGTCATGAATGGCAAGGAAAACAAAATACAGATTCCCCATATAAATTGAAGATGATTATAGTAACAAATGAGTATTGAAAGTATTGATAGTTTACAGGAAAGCAGGTGCATAGAGTGTCTGGAAAAATGAAGCCACTGATCCTAGTCGGAAAAATATTGGTGATTTTGATTCTTCCGGTTTTATTCTTTTCTTATGTTGGAGAAAATCCAATGAAAAATACGGAAAAGGCTTCACGCCAAATTGCTGTCGTTAATGAAGATGCAGGAGCAGAATTCAATAAAGAATCCCTGAATTTCGGAGATAAAGTATCCGGGGTTTTGAACAAGGATTCACAGTATAAGTGGGAAAGCGTGAACAGAAGCCTTGCAGAGGAAGGGTTGGAGAAAAAGAAATATGATGCTGTCATTTATATGCCTTCCGACTTTTCTAAAAACATTTTTACCTTTAATGAAAAAGATCCTGTAGAAGCAGGCGTCAATTATGAAATTCAATCTGACTTAAATGCAGAGAACATTGAAAAGGTTCAAAAGGAACTGGAAATGGCCAAGAATAAAATGAATACGAAAGTATCCACGTTATATTGGAGCTATGTTTCCCAGTCAGTTGAAGATGTGCGCAAAAAATTCAGCAAAATACTAGAAAAGGAGATTGCCTTCCAGCAGTCTATGTATAATTTTTATACACCGAACTCAAAAAAGCTGGCAGGGGAAATAGATCAGCAGAAGAAAATGCTTGAGGGTGTGTTCGCTTCTACAAAAGAAGCGGGCAAGTCCACAGGGCAAACTCTGAAAAATATTGATGATGCCAAAACGAAGGTCGCATCCTTTATCGAAGACGTTAATTTATATCAAGAGTATCAAAATCAGCAGGCGAATCTATTTCAGCAGACATCCGCTGAAAATCAGCAGCTGCTGCAGACAGGCATGAGCCAGTACAATACAGCACTGAATGATGAAACACAGAAGATCAGCGATGGGCAAAAGGATCCAAAGCCAAGCTTTGATAACAACGGTGAGGATATGGATCAGAATGTCACTGAAATTGAAGGGAAGATTTCAGACAGTACAGAACAGCTGAAAAAGATATCTGAGGACTTAGCGAATTCAAGCGGCGGGCAGCTGAATGATTTCATTAGTACGGTCATGAAGCAGTACAAACAAAAATCAGTAAATGCTTCATTGGATGAAATGGAGAAAAAACTTGGGCCATTGCATGAAAAAATACAAAATGCATCGCCGGGCACACCAGGAACACCTGACCCGCAGGTTCCTGTTCCAGATCCGCCCCCTGCTCCAGATCCGGCAAACCCCGGGGACATCACTCTTACGGGATTAAAGGATCAGATTGCCATTTTAAAGAAAAGTCTAGAAGCAGTTAAGCCCGAGGAGCAGCCGGAGAACTGGGCTGCCATTAACGAAACGATTAAAAATCTTGAGGCCAATTTGGAAAAGGTAGAGGGAGAGGTACATCAGCAGGCTGATGGCCAAAAGAAGCTGGAAGTGAATTATAAAGAGCTCCTTGCTTCTCTAAAAGCACAGGCTGAAGAAGAAGAAGGGGATCCGGTTCCGGTTCCTGCAGATGCCCAAGAACAAACCGTCAAAAACATCAAGACAAAGGAAAAAAATATACTCGAATCTTCTGTGCTGTCAGAGGATAGAAAAAATGTGCTCGCCGGAATTTTTCAAAATGAAATCAAAAGCACCAATATGGAAGATTTGTTGGCATACAGCGATATGCTTTCCGCCTATCAGGCAATCCAGGAGAAAGCCGGTAATTCGGACGATGCACTAATGAAGAGCATTGTGGAAAACCAGGAAGGTTTCAAGGATTCTCCTTATCTGGCAGCAATGAATAAATCATTAGAGGACGTCAAGAACAACTCAGCAAGCATAGAAGGAGTCGGCAAGGATTTTGGAAGCTTCTCTAAATCCCTGGATTCATTCATTTCACAATACGATCAAAATGTAAGTGATCAGCAGACTGCAATCCAAAATGAGCTTGGTGCAATCATAGAAAGCGCTGATCAGGTTTCGGCAAACCTTACGCAAAATACAAAAACCCTTGAAATGGAGTCCATTCCGGTGGGAAGCCTTAACGGGGAGTTTATGCTGACTGTTCAGGATTCAACCGCGAGTGAAGTCAGCACAATAACGGATTTGGTGAATTCCCTGGCTGATCGCCAAAATCAGGTGACAGACTATACCAATGAGCTTCAGACAAAGGTAGGCTCTGTTCAGAAGAAGGCTGATGAATTAAATAATAACTGGGCACTGAATGTAGGCTCTACGAAGAAAGTAAAAGGTGATGTTTATAATATTCTTGGCAATACCATGATTGATGACCAGCAAAATGGCTATGTCTATGATTACCTTGCAAATCCGGTCAAAGTCAGCGGTGAAGCGCAGGTTCAAAAAGCGTCATATGCTCCTCCGGTACTCATGCTTATCATTATATTGATAAGCGGGCTGTTAATAGGATTCTTCCTGCACCATTATTCAAGCCTGCCGGTTCTGGTTCATATCGCACTGTTTCTCATGCTGAATCTAATTGTCGGATTGGTCATCAGCATTTATGGATTGAAAATTTATCCGCTTCATGATGTACAGGCGCTTAAGTGGACAATCTTCACTATCCTGCTGCTGATGGCAGCGTCAGGCATTATCCGCCTTGCATTCTTTATCGGACCTTTCATCGGGTCCTTGCTTGCAGCAGCGCTTATTGTCTTCTTTGTCACTCCGGCACTTGATTTGATTATGCCTAATTTCTCGGTTAGCCATCCGGTTTCGAATGTTTACCTGTCCATCCAATATGGAGATCAGTCTTCCTTCCTTCCGGCAACTCTGATATTGGCGGCAGCGGTCATCATCGCGTCTGTCATTCCATATATCTTGAATCGGAGACAGGAAGACCAGGAACTGGCACATGAAGCGTAATATAACGGTCCTCATTTTCGCCTATTTGTTCATGTATCCGCTGCACGGATTCGCTGAAGTAGGGGATCCGGCAGTAAAGCCAAATGTGTACCATGAAAAAAAGATCGAGCTGAATACAAATTTTCAGGAAGATTCGACTAAAAAGTATGCTCTGCCGGAAGAACAAAAGGCACTGACATTTGAGAAGAAACCTGATGAGCAGGTTATCGAAATTAAATCGGAGCTTTTTAAAAAAGAACAGAAAGATAATAGTTCAATACAAGCAAAAGTAAAGCAATTGAAGCTTTTTGAAAAGAATGATGCAGCAATTGATACGGCTTCTATGCAGGAGGGACAGACGGAAAATGAGCAAAGTTTTTCCTTCAGCCTTACCCTTTTGCTGGGCATCATTCTTTTACTGGCTGTCATCATTTTGTTCTTCATCCTTGTTCCAAGAATGATGTCAGGACAGCAAACGGAAAGTAACAGGAAAAACAGTAAGCGTTAGTCTGGAATAATGATTTAGTTGCAGATATAAAAAAGTATCATAAGGGTTTTGTGTGAATTCATATGTGAATTCACTTTTTTTATTGAGTTAAAATCAATCCTTTTTGCAACTTTTTCTATGGCTGATTGGAGCAAAGGGTGCCTCATTCCACGCAGTAATCAATTCCTTGTTCTGGACAGCAAGATGGGGTGAGGTGTAAAACTAAGCAGTTCAGTTTTGAAGTAGAAAAAGTTAATTAGCGCCTAAAATCGGAAGACCATTTATAAGTGCAAATTGCAAAAAAAATGCAAGGTTTTAATCACCTTGCGTTTTTGTGTTGCTTTGTTGTTCTTAGTAGTCAATTTCTTCCCAAGTTTCTTTTAGATTTTCATTTGATTGTTTAAGAAGTTCTGTAAAGTTTTCTGCTACAAAATATACAAAGTCAGGGTCATGGATATAAGAAATAATCTGACCTTCTTTACCTTCTTTTGAAGGATCATAGTCAAGCATTAAGTATAAACTTCCACCAGCCAATGTTGCGAATGGTATCCACCTTTCATTTCTAAGATAGGGTTTAATTCTGTTATCCAAGTCTTCCAATTCTTCTTCATCATAGTGTTCACTCATTAACTCTTCTTCATCAAAGTAAGATTCTTTTTCATCTATTATTTCATCTGCCGAAAACAAATAAAAAGGTTCAATATTTTCATTTCCACAGTTTGGATAAAGAATGTGAAAATGATATCCACTTCCATTTTTGTGTTTATAAAAATCCCTAAAGTCCTGTGGCAGTTTTATCCCAAACTTTTCTTCGATGTTATCTAATTCTTGATCACTCGCACCTTTTATTTGCTTATAATTATTGAGTTCTTCTTCTCTATCTTCGCTTACTTTTTCATCCAATAGTTTCTCTAATATTTCGATTTGTTCTTTTAACATCTATTTTTTCACTCCTGCACATTTTTTTGATTTCACTAGTTTTTGGGAATCCTTATTATTAAATATATCTTCAACTATATACCATAATTTAGAAAAATCCATATACTTTAACTTTCAAAATTATTATTGCTATGTCTTTTGAATCATACGAAGAAAGATCAGTTGTGCTATAAGGATAATAGGTTCATTTTGAATGAAAATTAACATACCAACTCGACTATAAACCTTGATATCCAAGGGGAATTAAAAGTCCAATTCAAATGCGAATTGGACTAAAGATTGTTGTGCTATTTCAATTTTTCTACCTTAAAACTTGAACTACTATTGTAAAAACTCCACCCCTTTTTTTCTGTTAAAAAGTCAGAACACCAGCTTCTGGCCGTTTTAGTTCCTTCAGCAGAATTTCAGAAATCCTTCGGGAAGCGAAACCGTCTCCGTAGGGATTCGAGATTTTAGCCATTGCATCGTGTTTTTCTCTGTTTTGAAGCAATTCACTGGCAAGCGAGAAAATCTGGTTTTCCTCAGTCCCTGCCATCAGCAGTGTTCCTGCATCAATTCCTTCCGGGCGTTCAGTCGTATCGCGTAGAACCAGCACAGGAACGCCCAGTGACGGGGCTTCCTCTTGTATGCCCCCGGAATCTGTCATAATCAAATGCGCCCGTGCTGCAAAATTGTGAAAGTCAATGACTTCTAATGGTTCTATTAAATGAACCCTGTCCAATTTACCGAGAATATCAGCAGCAATCTTGCGTACAATCGGATTTTTATGTACAGGATAAACAACTTGAACATCGGGATAGGCTTCTGCGAGACGCTTTGCGGCGCGGAATATGTTTTCCATCGGTTTCCCTATATTTTCGCGGCGGTGCGCCGTCATAAGAAGGAGCCGGTCATTTCCCAGTCCTTCAAGGATCGGGTGCTTATAATTTTCCTGTACCGTGTATTTCAGTGCATCGATAGCGGTATTGCCAACAATGCGGATGCTTGCTTCCGGTTTATTTTCCGCTAGAAGATTATCGGCCGCACGCCGTGTTGGTGCAAAGTGGAAATCAGCCAGTATCCCTGTGAGCTGGCGGTTCATTTCCTCGGGATAAGGAGAAAGCTTATTTCCGGTGCGGAGTCCTGCCTCCACATGGCCAACAGGGATTTTGTGATAAAATGCAGCAAGACTTGCGATGAAGGTCGTCGCAGTGTCTCCGTGAACAAGGACAATATCCGGCTTTGCCTCTTCTAAAACTCCATTCAGCTTAGTTAGTCCCCGTGTTGTTATATCCATTAATGTTTGCTGGTTTTGCATAATATTTAAATCATAATCCGGAGAAATTCCGAAAAACTTCAAAACTCCGTCAAGCATGTCCCGGTGCTGGGCAGTAACCGTGACAATGGTTTCGATTTCCGGATACTTTTGCATTTCTAAAACTAAAGGAGCCATTTTTATTGCTTCTGGCCGTGTGCCGAATATAGTCATAACTTTTAGCTTTTTCATAGCTGAACCCTCTCTCTCATGATATGTATGTATTATCGTTACTGCCTTTTCGTAAATTCCCCGCAAACTGCCTCGAGACGAATACCAGAGGAAGCTTGGATTGGCTTCATTATATAAGAACAGGATGGCAGGATTAGCTCTTTGCACCAATCTACACACAAACTTTACGAGAACCCCGATATCTTAATTATCCGTTAATAACCCCAACAATCCGTTAACAACTCTAGTGAAATCTTTATTTTACATTCATATGCTCTCAATATTCTGATTTTATAATAAAAACCAGAACATGATTAATCCAAATGGAGATTGGGTGATTTGAGCAAATGAAAAGTGTGCTGATGATTGTCCAGAATTTTTACCCCGAAATAGGCAGTGCGGGCAATAGGCTGAAAAATGTCTATCTTAACCTGAAGCAGAATGGCTATGATGTGACCGTTTTGACCATGAAGCCGAGCTATCCGAATCAAAATCTATATCAGGATGAACAGTTTTGGGATGAAAAGGACATAGAAAAAGATATTGTAAGGCTTCAGCCGGGGAAGATCAAAAGCTACACGAGCAGCAAGTGGAATCGCCTTTTTCATTATATGGAAACCATGATTCTATTTATTTGGAAGGTTATGACCCTTAAGAAAAAGTATGATTACGTGTTTGTATCCACACCTCCCATCTTCCCGAGTGTGGCTGGAATGATCGCAAAGAAGAAAATGAAGGCTTCCCTCATCACAGATGTAAGAGATTTATGGCCGGAGTCGCTTATCGGAGTAGGCGTTTTTGCGAATAAGCGAATTTTAAAAATTGCCTATTTGTTCGAGAAGATGCTTTTTCAGCATAGCGACAAAATTATCATCAACAGTCCGGGATTCCGTGAATATATCGTGTCAAAGGGTGTAGGCGATGACAACATACAATTCATCCCGAACTCTTTAACAGCTGAAGAGATCGACATTAGAAAAACCCTTCCGCCCCTGTCAGAAAAAAGAATTAAGGTAATTTATACAGGTAACATCGGGCTTGCCCAGGATGTCAGCAAGCTGATAGAAGTGGCAGAAAAACTCAAGACACATATCTTTATAGAATTTACGATCATCGGATACGGATTCAGAAAGAAAGAGATTGAGGAAGCTATATTAAAAAAAGGTCTCCGGAATATCAAGCTGATTGATGCGAGAAATCGGAGGGTGACCCTTCAGGAAATATCCTCCTCTCATATCGCTTATGTAAGTCTTGTGGAGAAGGATGTGTTTCATAAAGTGCTTCCCGGCAAAATCATTGATTATATGTGCGTTGGGAAACCGATTGTGGGTGATGTGGCAGGGCGGGCACAGGAAATTATCGGAGAAGCGCAATGCGGGCTTGTTGCAGAGGAAAGAAATGTTGAACAAATTTGCCGGCATATCCTTACACTTGCGGAAAATAAGCAGCTCCGCAAGGCATATGGGGAGAATGGCTATCAATATGCCAAACAGCATTTTCAGTGGAATCAAAATATACAAGGCTTGCTGAATATCTTAGAAGCTTAACTTGGAGGAAAATCATGTCTAAAAAGGTATGTATGTTCGTTTGGAACCATTTCACGAATGATGCAAGGGTCCTGCGGTCATGCTCGGCATTGTCCGAATCAGGGTATGACGTGAGCCTCGTAGCCATTCATGACTGGAAAAATGAGGTGCTGCCGAAGCGTGAACAGCATAAAAACGGGTTTCGCGTCATTCGTGTCAATAACAGAAGCACAGCATTAAATAAGGTGCTCAGGGGTTTCCGCCAGCTGAAAAAAAGAAAGATTGAGTTGCTTGTACTCTTTCTGCTTATCCTGAATATCCTTGCAAGCCTCCGGGTCATAACGACTCTGCTTCAAGCGGCCTTATGCACAAGCGTGATTCTTATTGCGGCACTTGCAGCATTTATTATGACAAAAACCAAGCTTCCAACCATGATGGTACGAGCCCATATATTCACCCAGATGGTCAGGGAAGGAAGAAAACAGAAATTTGATTATTACCACAGCAATGATTTAAATACCCTGATGCAGGGTGTGCTGAGTGCCAAGCTGTTTCGCCGGAGAAAGCTGATTTATGATTCGCATGAAGTACAGACGAGCAGGACCGGCTATAACAGCAAAATGTATGGCATCATGGAAAAATTCCTGCTGGGCTTTGTGGATGAAATGATTGCGGAAAACCATACAAGGGCGAAATACAATGAAGAATTATATGGCATCTATCCGAATGTGGTGCATAACTACCCAATACCGCAGAAGCCGGAACAAAGTTCATCGGTAAACCTTCACGATATGCTGGGGCTGCCGAGGGAAGAACCCATTCTGTTATATCAGGGAGGCATTCAAACTGGCAGGGGGCTGGAAAAAATCATCGAGGCAGTTCCGCTGATGAAACGCGGCACCGTTGTTTTTATCGGAGATGGCAGAATCAAGCCGCTGCTTGAGAATATGGTTCATGAAAGAAATCTTGGAGACAGAGTGAAATTCATCCCGAAGGTTCCGGTGGATGAACTGCTTCACTACACAAGAAACGCCTACTTAGGTTTTCAGGTGCTGAATAATGTGTGCTTTAATCACTATTCTGCCTCATCCAATAAATTATTTGAGTATATGATGAGCGGAGTACCTGTCGTTGCATGCAGTTTTCCGGAGATTCAAAAAGTAGTAGAGCAGGAAAATATCGGAGTTTGTGTGGATTCTCATGAACCTGCCTCTATTGCAGAGGGAGTCAATTATCTCCTGGAGCACCCCATGGAAAGAGAGGCTATGAGCAGCAATTGTCTGGAAGCACGGCACAATTATAATTGGCTGAAGGAAAAAGAGATATTCATCGAAATTTACGAAACAGCATGAGCCTAAGCTGAACATTTTTAGAGAAAACAAGTTTTCTAAAATATAATTGAACAGGAGCTGTCAGATTATGAAATTATGTACAATGGGATTAGGATATATTGGTTTGCCTACATCAGTAATGTTTGCGAAACACGGTGCAGAGGTAGTAGGTGTTGATGTTTTTCCTGAAATCGTAAATAAACTGAATAACGGACATCTTCATATTGAAGAGCCTGGGCTTTATGAGCTTCTTCAGGAAGTGTCGGAAAACGGCAGGTTCCATGCCTCTCTTGAACCGGAAGCTGCGGATGTATTCTTAATTGCCGTCCCGACTCCTAATAAAAAGGACGAACATAAATCATGTGATCTGACCTATGTCCTTCAGGCAACAGAGCGAGTGCTGCCATATGTTAAAAAAGGAAATGTGATTATTATAGAATCCACGATTGCTCCCCGCAGCATGGATGACTATGTAAAACCGATTGTAGAAAAAGCCGGCTTTAAAGTGGGACAAGATGTATTCTTGGTTCATTGTCCTGAACGTGTTCTTCCGGGGCAAATCTTTCATGAGCTTGTCTACAATAACCGGATTGTGGGCGGCATGACGGAAGCCTGTGCAGAAGCAGGGGCCAAGGTTTACGAAACATTTGTGAAGGGCGAAATTATCCGTACAGATGCCAAAACAGCTGAAATGTCTAAATTAATGGAAAATACGTTCCGTGATGTGAATATTGCTCTTTCGAATGAATTAGCGAAAGTTTGCTTCGACCTTGATATTAATGTACTTGATGTTATTTCAATGGCCAACAAGCATCCGCGTGTGAATCTTCATCACCCTGGGCCTGGAGTAGGCGGACATTGTCTGGCTGTTGATCCTTATTTCATCGTTGCCAAATCACCTGAGCTTGCTAAGATCATTCAGCTTGCGCGTGAAACTAATGTCTCTATGCCGGACTATATTGTCGACCGGGTAAAAATGCTGCTTGGGGATATTCGATATCCAAAGGTTGCGGTATTCGGCCTTCCTTATAAAGCGGATGTGGATGATCTGAGAGAAAGTCCGGCTATAGAAGTTGTCAACAAATTGATGAGTGAGGGAAATATAGAAGTCTCTTTCCATGATCCGCATGTGCAGCCGAGTAAAATGCCTGTTGTGTCGGCAGAAAACGCAGTAAAGGATGCGCATCTTCTGCTGATTTTAACCGACCATAGCGAGTTTAAAGGCATGGACTATGACAAGCTTGCGGGAAGTATGGCACAAAAAGTGATCCTTGATACGAGGAATTGTATAAATGCTGCTGAGTTTGAAAAGATTCAAGTGGTGAATTTGGGAAATATGCACGAATATAAAACCTATCAGCAGAAAAGAATATCGCGCGCCATCTGAGTCCCTTCTGATTTCTGTTAATATGCCACGGAGGAACACTGTATCTGCAGTGTTCCTTCCTTCATGAGTGCAGCATCCATCACAGTAAAGGAAAAATAAAAATATGAGAAGAAAAAAGAAAAGCAAATTAAGAATAAAAAGAGTCTTTTTGTTCCTGGCGGCATGTATGGCAGCTGCCGCGTTATGCCTCGGAGTAAAGGTATATTCAGAAGTGGGCAGCACAACAAAAGCCATTCATAAGTCCATTAAACAAAGCGATAAGCGCAAGGGGAAAGTGGATGTTAATGAAAAGCATCCATTCTCTGTTCTTTTAGCCGGAGTGGATGAACGAAAAGGAGATACAGGGAGATCCGATTCTTTGCTAGTCATTACGGTAAATCCTGAAAAAAACACCACGAAAATGCTGAGTATTCCCAGAGATACACGAACGGAAATTATAGGGCATCATACGGTGGATAAAATTAACCATGCTTATGCTTTTGGAGGCATTCAGATGACCATAGATTCCGTGGAAAACCTGCTCGACATTCCAATCGATTACTATGTGCAGGTAAATATGCAGGGATTCAAGGATATTGTAGACTCCGTAGGCGGGGTCACGGTCAGCAATGATTTTGAATTTACGTACAAGGGCGTGCATTTTGCCAAAGGAACCATTTACTTATCAGGGTATGATGCCCTTATTTATACAAGAATGCGCCATGAGGACCCGCGCGGAGATTTTGGGCGTCAGCTTCGCCAAAGAAAAGTCATCAAAGCAATCGTTAGCGAAGGAACCAAGGTTCATACCCTTACACATTATGACGAAATCATGAATGCCATTAAAGGAAATATAAAAACAAACCTGACATTAAACGAAATGCTTGAGATTCAGAAAAACTATAAAGACGCGGCCCGTTCTATAGAAGAACTTCAATTGCACGGAGAAACACAAAAAATAGAAGGCCTGGATTATCAGATCGTCTCCCCTAGAGAAAGGGATGAGGTGTCTTCGGTATTGAGAGGGCACCTGCAGCTGAAGCATTAAGCACTAATGAAAAAATCTTCCTCTTAACAGGAAGATTTTTTTCGTCACATCGATTGAAATGCGAGCGGAATTAAAGGTAAAAAAAGGGATTTTGTGTTTTGGAGTCGAATAGGATAACAGTTTAGCATTTTAATTTCTATGGCTTCCACAGGAGGGAACGTATGGCATATACACAGTATCATTCTAAGCTTGAGAAGGTGCTCCGCAACATTGAAAAAGTAATTATCGGAAAAAGAGAAATTGCAGAGCTTAGCCTGGTTGCCCTGCTTGCTGACGGCCATGTTTTATTGGAGGATGTGCCTGGCGTGGGGAAAACGATGATGGTCCGGGCCCTTGCCCGTTCAATTTCGGCAAGCTTCAAACGAATCCAATTTACTCCTGACCTGCTTCCGTCCGATGTGACAGGAGTTTCGATATTCAACCCGAAAGAACAGGAATTCATTTTTCGTGCAGGCCCAATCATGGGAAATATCATTTTGGCAGATGAAATCAACCGGACTTCGCCTAAAACACAATCAGCCTTATTGGAAGCGATGGAAGAGGCCAGTGTGACAATAGACGGAGAAACAAGAAAGCTCGAGAAACCCTTTTTTGTCATGGCTACCCAAAACCCGATTGAGTACGAGGGTACATATCCGCTTCCTGAAGCCCAGCTGGATCGTTTTCTTTTAAAACTGAAAATGGGATATCCGAGCGCTGAGGATGAAGTCGAGGTCCTTAACCGCGTCCAATATGTGCCGCCCATTGAAGAGCTGGAGCCAGCCATTACGCTTGAAGAGCTGCGTGAGCTGCAGAATGAGGCAAAGGCAGTGCATATTGATGAAACAATCAAAAGATATATCGTAGAGCTGGCCGCAAAAACAAGGAGCCATCATAGTGTTTATCTTGGGGCAAGCCCGAGGGGTTCAATCGCATTGATGAAAGCTTCCCAGGCGTACGCCTTGCTTCAGGGCAGGGATTATGTCCTTCCGGATGATGTACAATATCTAGCCCCTAATGTATTTGCCCACCGCATTATCTTAAAACCGGAGGCGAGATATGAAGGGAAAAGCTCTGAAGGCATCATGAAAGAGATTGTCAGAATTGTTCCGGTGCCAGTAAAAAGGTTTGTGTAGCTTCCATGAGAAAAATACTGCGAAGATTGGGTTTTTATATGAAACTACCGAGTCTCATACTCATTGCTGCGGCATCCTTTGCTTTCGCTATGTTTCAGGGAGGCTTTGTCAGCTGGTTCCTTTTTTATACGTTTCTTCCGTTTGCGGTTTACCCGATTATCCTGTTTTTCTATCCTATGAAGGATTTCAAGGCGGAAAGACTCGTAAGCAGAGCAGAATGCATAGCCGGCGAAAATATAGAGATCAGCATCAAAATTACCCGCAGGAGCCGCTTTCCTTTATGTTATTTATTAGTAGAGGAGATGCTGCCGTGTAAGCTTTCTGCAGGCGGACAGAGCGCGAAAGCCATTGTTTTTCCTCTTTTCAAAAAGGAAATCACCCTTTATTATTCTTTTGAAAATATGATCAGGGGAGAGTATCATCTTCAGGAAATCCGGGTCCGGACCGGGGATATTTTCGGGTTTTTTGAAAAGGAGGAATCCTTCGAACTCCGCCAGAAGCTTCTTGCGCTGCCAGCCTATTACGATCTTCCGTACAGGCAGCTTGAAAACTTCTTTGACCAGGGTCTGGCAGGGACAACAAAAAAGCTCCAAAGGGAAAATTCGGTAGTAAGCGGAATCCGCGAATATCAGCAGGGTGACCAGCTTTCCTGGATTAACTGGAAAGCCACCGCAAGGACGAATAAAATTATGACAAAAGAATTTGAAGAGCAAAAAAATCATGATTTATTCATTATCCTGGATGAAGGGCCGTCCGATTTCTTTGAAGAATTAGTATCGTTTACAGCTTCTTTTGCCCATTCAGTCCTTAAAAAAGGCATCCAAATTGGTTTTCTTGGAACGAATGAAGAGATTATCTTGCCTGTCAGGGGAGGAGACATTCAGCGGCAGAAAATCCTCTATCAGCTGGCAAAGGCTGAAGGAGGCCAATCTGCTTCATCAGTCCGGGTTTTTGATATGAATAAAGCGATGCTGCCTCCGAATGCTGTTTTGGTTTATATCACGTCCGATCTTACGGATGCGTCCATTGAATTACTGGAATCCTATAAAAGGAACATGGCTGCAGCAGTCTTTTGCCTGAAGAAAGATCCTTTTATAACAGAATATGAAAATAGGCTTCGTCACGCTGCATTTAAAAGAGGTATCAAAGTAAGCTTTATGGAACACAGCCATTTGGAAGAAGGGTTATCCGGGGTGATTGCACAATGAGGCATAATAGCCGGCTCGAAAACTTTACGCATTTACTGTTATATGCTTTTGGCATCCTGCTTTTATGGGAATGGCTGAGGCCTGTCGATGAGCTTACGAATACCGACAATATTTCGATTTTCATTCTTTTCGCAGGGCTTTCTCTTTTGCTTCACTACTTCAAGACGCATATTCTTCTGAGGTTTACTATCCTGATTGCTTATATTGCTGCTGCTCTGCATTATTTTTATTCCAATGTCCCATTTTTTGATCCAAGCTGGGTTTTTGGGTATATCACAGAATTTTACAGAAGCCTCACAATTGTTTTTCAGGCAGACTGGCAGATGCTGAGTGACCCATTCAGGACATTTCTATTGTTCATTCTGCTTTGGCTGGTCACTTATTTAATTCATTATTGGGTTATGGCGAGAAATAGCATCTTTCTGTTTTTCTTTGTCACAATTGTCTTTTTGGCTGTAGCCGATACCTTTACTCCATATGATGCGAAAAATAGCATTGTACTCTTAATCATCATTGGCTTTGTCATGATCGGGCTGCTCAGGCTTGTCCGTCTGACAAGAGTAGAAAAACTAAGACTGTCACCGGCATCCGTCAAAAGGTGGACAGCCGCGATTGCGGCCATGGTTGCAATAAGCGCATACATGGGCTTTGCCCTTCCGAAATTCAAGCCCCAATGGCCGGATCCTGTGCCATTCATTGTTTCTCATTCCAATAAGGCAGGAGTGGACGGGTCAGGAGGGCCGCATAAAGTGGGATACGGAAAAAACGACTCCCGGCTTGGAGGAACGGTCAAAGAGGATGATTCAGTTGTTTTTTACAACGATGCTAAAAGCAGCCATTATTGGAAGGTTGAAAATAAATCATTTTATACAGGCAAGGGCTGGATAAATCAAAAAATACCTAGGCATGTTTCAATGTTCGCAAATAACAAGGTAATATCGTTTCCCGGCAATAAAGACAAAGTCGAGCGAGTCCGCTTATCGGTTAAAGAAACACACGAACATATCCTGATGCCGGAAGCCAGCCAATTATTAAAAGTGAACGCACCGGATGGAGTGTTATACCGCCATGATGATAGTGAAGACCGTGTGGAGGCCATAAATGAGAAGGGTGAAAAACTTTACCTGGATAATTACGATGTGGAATACGTTCCGCGTGAGTATGACATTAAAATGCTGAGAATGGCTGTAAATCCTGCAGAACTGTATACGGATGAATTGCAGCTTCCGGATAGCTTGCCGGAAAAAATCAGAGACCTGGCCATTTCGATTACCAAAGATAAAACAAATCTTTATGACAAGGTGAAAGCCATTGAGGACTATTTTGACGGCCCGGAGTTTACGTATGACAAGCAAAATATCCCGTACCCGTCTGAAAATCAGGATTATGCGGAACAATTCCTTTTTGAAACAAAGAGGGGATATTGTGATAATTTTTCCACAGCCATGGCCGTCATGGTGCGCTCGATCGGTATTGAAGCAAGATGGGTAAAAGGATATACGGAAGGAACGATGGTGCAATATAAAGGGAAATCTCAGTATAAGGTAACAAATGATAATGCTCATTCATGGGTGGAAGTATTTTTCCCCGGAAGCGGCTGGGTGCCTTTTGAACCGACCAAGGGCTTTTCCTCAAGCGCGTCTTTTTTTGACTCTGCTGTACTGAAAACCCAAAATGATAAGCAGGTGGTTACTCCTCAAACAAAAGCGAAGGCTGCACAAAAGACACCGCCGAAGCAGGATCTCCTGCGGGAGGATAGCCCTTCAAAGACTGCTGTTCAAAAAGAAAGCTGGCTGAAGAATAATAGCAAAATTGCATGGGCCGCTGCTGCAATTGTTTTGTTCTTTGCAGTGATTGCTGTGCTGACATGGAGGAAATGGCTGCCGCATCTTCTCATTTTTGTATACAGAAGGAAGGCAGGCGGCGAAACGTTTGCACAGGCGTATCATGTGCTGCTTAAGCAGCTGGACAGGTCAGGGATGAAGAGGCCGGCTGGACAAACATTGAGGGAATACGCCGCGTATGTTGATTTTGTATATGGTACAGAAGCCATGAAGATTATGACAGAAAGATATGAGAAGCTTGCCTACAGGGGTGACAGCGATGCCGGTGACTTTGAAGAATATCAAGAATTATGGGAAAAATTAATTAAAGAAACTGCCTCTTGACCAGCTTTTTGTTCCCTTGTTACAATGAACTCGTACAATTGTATTAAAATTATAGTAATAAAATTTAATAGTGTCCTTCGTATATCCTCGATAATATGGTTCGAAAGTTTCTACCAAATCACCGTAAATGATTTGACTATGAAGGCAGGATCTTTGATATATCATGACAGGATTCTGCCTTTGTATAATTTTACGAAGGCAGAATTCTGTTTTTTTATTTATTTCAGCACATTTTAAAGAAGAAAGACCTGTTTTTAAAATGTGAAATACATCAATTGAGGTGACGACTGTGCCGGGTAAAAAAGAATTGCAGCAGCAGGAAATGATCGTAGTATTAGATTTTGGCAGCCAGTACAATCAGTTAATTACACGCCGTATACGTGAAATGGGAGTATACAGCGAGTTGCATCCGCATACCATTACACTTGAGGAAATCAAAGAAATGAATCCGTCGGGGATTGTTTTCTCAGGAGGCCCGAACAGTGTATATGATGCTTCCGCTTTTGGGTGTGATGAGAGGATCTTTGATCTTGGCCTTCCCATCCTAGGAATATGCTATGGCATGCAGCTGATGACCAAGCACTTTGGCGGCAAGGTAGAACGTGCTAAAAACCGTGAATATGGAAAAGCCGTACTTAAACTCCAAAATCAGTCTGCTTTATACAAGGGTCTTCCTGAGGAACAAATTGTGTGGATGAGCCATGGAGATTTAGTTGTGGAAACTCCAGAAG
Source organism: Bacillus sp. MUM 13 (assembly GCF_001866725.1). NCBI lineage: Bacteria > Bacillati > Bacillota > Bacilli > Caryophanales > Bacillaceae > Bacillus > Bacillus sp. MUM 13. Next base: position 8,113 of record NZ_MLYQ01000016.1, on the reverse strand, counting down.
GCTTTACGGTTGATGGAATCAATGCTTCCTGCCCGATTGCTGCAATGAGTGATGAAGCAAGAAAGCTATATGCTGTTCAGTTTCATCCTGAGGTCCGCCATTCTGTACATGGAAATGAAATTCTCAAAAATTTCGTTTTCGAAGTTTGCGGCTGTGAAGGCGTTTGGTCCATGGAAAACTTTATTGAAATTGAAACAGAAAAAATCCGCCAGGCGGTCGGAGATAAAAAGGTATTATGTGCATTGAGCGGCGGTGTGGATTCTTCGGTCGTTGCTGTACTAATCCACAAGGCAATCGGCGATCAATTAACGTGTATTTTTGTTGATCACGGCCTTCTCCGTAAAGGCGAAGCAGAAAGTGTAATGAAGACCTTCAGCGAAGGGTTCCATATGAATGTCATCAAAGTGGATGCGCGCGACCGTTTCATGAGCAAGCTTGAAGGTGTATCAGATCCTGAGAAGAAGCGTAAAATCATCGGCAATGAATTCATCTATGTATTCGACGATGAAGCAACAAAACTTGAGGGAATCGAGTTTCTTGCGCAGGGCACTCTTTATACGGATATCATCGAAAGCGGGACGGCAACAGCTCAAACCATCAAGTCCCACCATAATGTAGGCGGTCTGCCTGAGGATATGCAATTTAAGCTGATCGAGCCGCTGAACACCCTGTTTAAGGATGAGGTGCGCGCGCTGGGAACGGAGCTTGGCATATCTGATGAGGTAGTCTGGCGCCAGCCTTTCCCGGGTCCGGGACTTGGGATCCGCGTTCTTGGCGCAATTTCTGAGGACAAGCTTGAGATTGTGCGTGAATCAGACTTCATCCTTCGGGAAGAAGTTAAAAAGGCTGGACTTGAGCGGGAAATCTGGCAGTACTTTACCGTGCTTCCTGATATCCGCAGTGTCGGAGTAATGGGGGATGCCCGTACCTATGACTATACAATCGGCATCAGGGCTGTCACTTCCATTGACGGAATGACCTCTGACTGGGCAAGGATACCGTGGGACGTTCTTGAAATTATCTCAACTAGGATTGTCAATGAAGTTCCGCACGTAAACAGGGTTGTGTATGATATTACGAGCAAGCCGCCTGCGACGATTGAGTGGGAATAAGGTAAGCTTCCACAAAGCAGCTGCCTGCATTACCATTCAAGCAGAATCATCTTAAAAATGGAGCGCCCCAATAAATGGGGTGCTCCATTTTTAGTTTGAAACCGAGATAGAAACGATAAAAATAAAAGAATTATTTAATTGAATAACATCCCAAAAAGTATATGATAGAATCAGCAAATCTGCTGCTGGGAAGCCTAAGGCAGATCGGAAAAGTTAAAATGGAGGAGAGAAGACAGATTATGTTCGTCCAAAAACTGCATGAAATTCTTGATAAACAAAAAGCGGAAGGATATGTGCCTGCGATCCGGAGCAGCTTGTTTTTTGTTTATGCATGTAGCATTATGTTATTTTTCACCAAGACCTCTCCGCTTTTTTCCTTTAATCCCTGGGTGGACTCGAATGCTTTTTTTACAATGGGAAAAGGAATGGCCAATGGTTTAGTTCCATACAGAGATTTATTTGAGCAAAAAGGACCGCTGCTTTATTTTTATCACGAAATTGCGTACTTTATTTCAAATACAAGCTTTACTGGGGTGTATATGCTGGAGTGCATCTTTTTGTTTTTCAGCATGGTGCTTATGTTTAAACTTTCATCCTTGTATGCCGGCAAAAGAACCTCAGCTATCATTGCTGTGTTGTTCCCGGCACTCATCCTGAACGAGAATGCCTTCTTATCCGGTGACAGTGCTGAGGAATTCTGCATCCCCTTTTTATTATTGCTTCTCTACTCGGTGCTGAAGCATTTCAGGTTAAAACGAGAGACTTTTTCAACAGGCTTTTATCTGGTGAATGGATTATCAATTGGTGCTGTGCTGTGGACGAAATATACACTCCTTGGAGCATGGATCGGCTTTTATCTGGTGATTGCTGTCATCTGCATTTATAAAGGGAAGTGGAAAGAATTAATCCAGGCAGTTGTATATACAGCTTCCGGACTCGTCATTGCCTCGGTTCCATGGATTGGCTATTTTGGTATGCATCATGCCCTGCACTCGTTATTTTCCGTGTACTTTATTTTTAATATGGTGTCTTACCCTTCCGAATATGGCTTTTTAGGCAAACTGCTTCACTGTGCCATAAATATCGGCAAGGCATTTGGCAGAAACCCGGCAGCGCTGGTGCTTACTTTGGCGGGTTTTATTGATTTTATGTTCACGAAAAAGTATCTTAAACAACCTTCTGGCAAGCTGATGCTTTTTAGTATCATATTGTTTTTGCTGCTTGGCGTCTATTATGGAGGAAGAGATTATTATTATTACTTTTTGATCATTACGCCATTATCAGGATTAGGGCTAATTACGATTGCAGGCCTGCTGAAGAGGGTGTCCTTTTTTCAATCGTTAAATAAAGACTACATGTTTCTAACATATGTCTTTTTTACAGCTCTCGCGATTGCCGTCTGCTTTTCTGTGAATCACAACATCCTCGGATCCAAATTTTATGTGAAGGAACGCAGTCCGCAGGAAAATTTTGCGGAAATCATGAATTCCTCCTCTCATCCCACACTGCTGAATTATGGTTTTTTGGACGGAGGATTTTACCTAAAAGCGAATATTGTCCCAACTATCAAGTACTTTGAAAGGCAAAACATCAGCTATGATATCTTTCCTGAGAATATGAATGAACAAAATCGGTATCTGAGGGAGAAGAAAGTCCGCTTTGCAGTGGTGAGAACATTCCCTGGTGTTCCTGCAGAAAGGCTTAGAATCCCGTATATCCATCAAAATTACCGGGTGGTTGCAGAACAGCCGGATCATGAGCGGATTTTCAAATATGTTTTGTTTCAGGCAAAATGAAACGGGAGGGAAGGCTGTAACTTTAATTAATTTTTTTGGATAGAGGTCTTCAAGTCTGAATACGAATGATGGGAACTAAATTCGGTTTAACATTCGTTTTAGCAGTTGACGAAAAAAATTAGTTTTGTTATTATAAAGGTGAAATCATAATAATATATGTTCGTCGTATAATATTGGGGATATGGCCCAAAAGTTTCTACCGAGCTGCCGTTAACAGCTTGACTACGATGTGATTGAAAAGGCTGAAGTCTATGCCCTTTTCTATTTCCATTTACAGTCAAGCCCCGTTCGGTTATAGAATGGGGCTTTTTTATGCGACGTGCCAATCAGAGGAGATTAGGTATGAAAAAATATTTTCAATTTGAAGAGCTGGGAACCAGCTATCGCCGGGAGATCCTTGGAGGCTTAACTACCTTCTTATCCATGGCATATATTCTGGTTGTAAACCCGCTGACGCTTTCCTTGAACAGCGTAAAGGATTTCCCGTCCGACCTAAGAATGGATTACGGAGCAGTATTTGTGGCAACGGCCCTTGCTGCGGCAATCGGCACCATGCTGATGGGCCTCATAGCCAGATACCCGATAGCGCTGGCGCCGGGTATGGGACTGAATGCATTCTTTGCCTACACAGTGGTCCTGACGTACGGGATCCCTTGGCAGACTGCCTTAACCGGTGTTTTCATCTCTGGTGTCATATTCGTTCTTCTGACGATGTCGGGAATCCGGGAAAAAATCATTAATGCCATTCCGGCTGAGCTTAAATTTGCAGTCGGAGCCGGGATTGGGTTATTTATAACGTTTGTAGGATTTCAAAATGCTAAAATCATCGTTAATAACGATTCAGTACTTGTAGGATTAGGCGATTTAACAAACCCGCAGACGCTTTTAGCGGTATTTGGGATAATTTTAACGGTTATTTTGCTTGCTAGAGGCATTCACAGCGGTATATTTATTGGAATGGTCATCACCGCAATTGTTGGGATGATTTTCGGTTTAATTGACCTTCCGCATCAGGTGGTTGGAGCGGTGCCAAGCCTTAAGCCGACCTTTGGAGCAGCCTTCCAGGCATTTGGGGATCCGGCACATAAGTTATTTACCGTTCAGATCCTGGTTGTTATCCTTACTTTCTTGTTTGTTGCTTTCTTTGATACAGCAGGTACACTCGTAGCTGTTGCCCAGCAGGCAGGACTCATGAAAGGGAATGTGCTTCCAAGAGTAGGAAAAGGACTTTTTGCAGATTCTCTTTCCATCGTAATCGGTTCAATACTTGGCACAAGTACAACGACATCTTATGTGGAGTCTACAGCTGGTGTTGCAGCTGGAGCGCGTACGGGGTTTGCTTCAATCATTACAGGATTGCTATTCGTTTTATCCATATTCTTTTTCCCGCTGCTTTCAGTGGTTACATCGGCCGTTACTGCACCAGCGCTAATAATTGTGGGTGTCCTGATGGTAGCATCACTCAAGAAAATTGACTGGGAAAAATTCGAAGTTGCTGTTCCTGCATTTTTCACCGTCATTGCAATGCCGATGACATACAGCATCGCAACAGGAATTGCTGTAGGATTTGTCTTCTACCCAATCACCATGCTTGTGAAGGGAAGAATCAAAGAAGTCCATCCTATAATGTTTTTGTTATTCTGTATATTTATCCTCTACTTCATTTTTTTGGTATAATAATTGAATGGATCACATTGAAAAAGGAATCCTGCCGGGCAGGGTTCTTTTTTTTGCAAAAAAAGAAGAAACAGCTTTTAGAGCGAGCGCCTAATTTTAATAGTTGCTTTCCTTAAAGCAGATAGTCTAACATGTACTCATACTACAAGGGACAAAATGAGGGAACAAACATGCCGGAAATTATAATTAACAAGGTGCTGAATAATAATGTAGTCATTGCTTCCCATCCGGATCATGGGGAAGTTGTGATGATAGGGAAGGGTATAGGCTTCAATAGAAAGAAAAATGATGAAATCGAACTGAAGTCGGCGGAGAAAATGTTCGTTTTGAGAAATGAAAAAGAGCAGGAAAACTATAAAAAGCTGCTTCCAGAGATGAATGAAAATCTGCAGGCGGCCATTATTGAAGTGCTCGAATTGATCAGCAGCAAAGTTCGCGGCAACTTAAACGAACATATTCATGTCGGCTTGACGGATCATCTGCTTTTCGCCTTGACCCGTGTAAAAAATGGCATGGAAATTAAAAATCCGTTTCTAGTCGAAACCATCACCCTTTATCCTTTTGAATTTGAAATAGCCAAAGAAGTTATAGACTTAATCGAAGAGAAGACAGGAATTGGGCTGCCTGAAGGTGAAATCGGATTCATTACCTTGCATATACACAGTGCCATCACCAACAAAAATTTATCTGAAGTTAACCAGTATTCCCAGCTGGTTTCCCATCTGATTTCTGTTGTGGAGGACCAGTTCGGGTTTTTGATAAATAAAGAAAGCGTAGATTACATGAGGCTGGTCCGCCATTTGAGATTTACCATTGACAGGGTGCTTGCCGGTGAGATAGTAGAAGAGCCGGAAAAAATAACTTTACTCTTGAAAGAAGAATACCCTCTGTGTTATAATCTCTCGTGGAAGCTAATAAAAATCATGCAAAAGCAGTTAAAAAAGCCAGTCTTCGATGCCGAAGCGGTATATTTAACAATGCATCTACAACGTTTACAAAAGAAAATTAAATAAACGAACCGATAACTTTACGTGTTACTGATTCGATCAGGCATAAGTAAAGATTGCGATTGAATGTCAGGCGTTTGGGTATATTAAGACCCAGAGCCATACATCCATGCTTTCTTTGCTTATGCTTTTTTGTTTATTTTATTTTAATGTAACCGTTTTATTAGTTGATTAAAAAATTTAATAGGGGGTTTGCGTTTTGTTCAAGAAATTATTTGGAGTTCTGCAAAAGGTTGGTAAAGCACTAATGCTTCCAGTTGCAATCTTGCCTGCAGCCGGTATTCTTCTGGCGTTTGGTAATGCACTGCAAAATCCTACTTTGTTGGATATTGCTCCTTTCTTGCATAGCCATGGTGTTGAAATGGTTGCATCAGTCATGGAGAATGCGGGAAATATTATTTTCAGTAACCTTTCCTTGCTGTTCGCTGTAGGGGTAGCGATCGGCCTGGCAGGAGGAGACGGAGTTGCGGGATTAGCAGCAATCATCGGTTTCCTTATCATGAACGTAACAATGGGTACAGTTCTTGGAATTGAGCCCGGCGACATCAAAGGAAGCCAGGAATATGCAAGTGTGCTTGGAATTCCAACTTTATCCACAGGTGTATTCGGCGGTATTATCGTCGGTATTATTGCAGCCTTTATGTACAATAAATTCTTCCGTATCGAATTGCCGTCTTACTTAGGCTTCTTTGCAGGAAAACGTTTTGTTCCAATCGCTACAGCTGCCAGTGCGGTAATATTAGGATTGATCATGATCGTGATTTGGCCGCCTGTACAGCACGGCTTAAATTCATTTTCACAAAATATGCTTGGTGCGAACCTTACATTATCAGCATTCATTTTCGGTTTAATTGAAAGATCATTAATACCATTCGGCCTTCATCATATTTTCTATGCGCCTTTCTGGTTTGAATTTGGAACCTATACAAACCATGCCGGAGAAGTCGTTAAAGGTGATCAGGCTATCTTCATGAACGAAATTAAAGATGGTGTGCAAAACCTTACTGCAGGAACGTTCATGGCAGGTAAATTCCCATTCATGATGTTCGGATTGCCAGCGGCAGCGCTTGCGATCTATCATGAAGCACGCCCTGAAAGAAAGAAAATTGTCGGCGGTCTTATGGCCTCTGCGGCACTGACTTCTTTCCTTACTGGTATCACAGAACCGCTTGAATTTTCATTCTTATTCGTAGCTCCGGTTCTATTCGGAATTCACGCAGTATTTGCAGGTCTTTCATTTATGACTATGCACCTGCTTAATGTAAAAATCGGTATGACATTCTCCGGGGGATTAATTGACTATGTATTATTTGGTCTTCTTAACCCGCAGACAAACGCATGGCTTGTAATTCCGGTTGGTTTAGTATTTGCTCTTATCTACTACTTCGGTTTCCGTTTCGCAATCCGCAAGTTCAATCTTAAAACTCCAGGACGCGAAGATGCAACTGAAGAAGATGAAGGTGAAACAGCGCCTGCGGGCAAAAACGCTGGTACCCTTCCTGGAGACATCCTTCAGGCAATGGGCGGAAAAGAAAATATCGCTCACTTGGACGCATGTATCACACGTCTTCGTGTTTCTGTTAACGACGTGAAAGAAGTAGACAAAAATAGATTGAAAAAATTAGGGGCAGCTGGTGTCCTGGAAGTCGGCAACAACATCCAGGCAATCTTCGGACCTCGCTCTGAGACCATTAAAGGTCAAATGAAAGATATTATGGACGGAAAAACTCCTGTTGCAGTTGAAACAGTTCCTGAAAAAGAAGTAGAACACCAAATTGAAGATGTCGTTCCAGGCGCTCTTCAAACAGACGGAGAGGAAGAGGTTTTCGTTTCTCCGATCAAAGGCGAAATCAAACCGATTACTGAAGTTCCAGATCCGGTATTCGCTGAAAAAATGATGGGTGACGGATTCGCAATTCTTCCTTCTGAAGGCACGATCGTTTCACCGGTTGATGGAACAATTGTCAACCTATTCCCTACCAAGCATGCTCTTGGAATTGTATCTGATGGAGGACGCGAAGTACTGATTCACGTTGGTATCGATACAGTTAAATTAGAAGGAAAAGGATTCAACGGCCTTGTTTCCCAGGGAGATAAAGTCAAAAAAGGACAGCCGCTGCTAGAGGTTGATCTTGAGTACGTGAAAAACAATGCTCCTTCTATCATTACACCTATTGTCTTTACAAACCTGAAAGAAGGCCAGGCGGTGAAGATTGAGAAAACAGGTCAAGTAGATAGAGAAGAAAAAAATATTATTTCTATAAAATAAATTCTGCAAGGACGCCGGGTCTCTACTATAGAGGCCCGGCTTTTTCTTTGCTGTTTGTAGATTTATGTGAAAAAATGTAATAATTTTACATAATTTTATTGCGTAAATAACATTGACTTGAAGAGGCTAGGGTGATAATATCTAAAACATACCTCACAGACATAAAATATATTTTTATGAAAGTGTTGACACCGGAATGAATCTGGTGGTAAGATGTAAAAGTCGCTTACGGGATAAACGACAGATTGCTCT